>JACDAV010000228.1 GCA_013695255.1 Chloroflexota bacterium | reverse complement strand
CTGGCCCATCCGGAGATGGAGGCACGCGAGGCGCAGGTCGACGGCCGGATCCGTGGCCGCCGGACGGAGGGCGGCGGTCGGGCTCACGTCAGGCGACGAGTCGCAGGTGACGCTCGAGACCGCGCAGCTGACGAGCCGGCGCGACGACCGCCATTCGCAGGAGATCGTCCCGAAAGAGCCGCTCCGCCAGCGCCCGGATCGCCGGCCCGTCCACCGCGTCGACGGCAGCCATCGCCTCGTCGATCGTCATGACCCGATCGTGGAGCGCCTCCTGCCCGCCGATCCAGCTCGCCAGGTGACGGGTGTCGTCCAGCCGCAGCTCGAGGCCGCCGGCGAGATAGGCCTTCGCCTTGGTCAGCTCCGGCTCGGGCACCGGCTCGTCACGGAGCCGGGCCAGCTCGCCGACGATCGCGCCGATCGCCTCCTCGAGGTGACTGGGGTCCACCCCGGCCGCGATCTCCAGGACGCCGGCGTCCGCGTACTCGGTGACCCCGGACGAGATGTCGTAGGCGAGCGCCCGCGCCTCGCGCACCGACAGGAAGAGCCGGCTGCTCATCCCGTCGCCGAGGATCCCGTTGAGCAGGGCGAGCGTCCACGTCTCGGGATCGTCGCGCGGCAGGGCGGGGACGCCGATCGCCACCTGGGCCTGCGTCGCGTCGCGTCGCGGGCCGGTGATCACGCGGCGGCCGGCGGGCAGTGCCGGCGCGGGGGCGAACCCGGGAATCACGCCGTTGCCGGAGCCGAATGCGGCCGTGGCGAGGTCGATCGCCTCGGCGTGCGCCAGGTCGCCGGCGAGCGCGACCACCGTATTGGCCGGGCGGTACATCGTCTGCCAGAAGCCACGAATGGCGCTCGTCGGAAGGGCGCGGATCCCGGCCTCGTCGCCGCAGATCTCGCGCCCCAGCGGCCCCTCCCCGAACATCGCCTGCTGGAAGAGGATCTGGCAGAACTCCGCCGGGTCGTCGAGATAGGAGCGGATCTCCTCGACGATGACCGTGCGCTCGTGGTCGATCTCGCGCGGATCGAGGATTGGTCGGACGATCAGCTCGCCGAGGACCTCCATCGCCCGCTCCGCCTCGCGGCGCGGCACGCGGACCCAGTAGACGGTCGACTCGCGATCCGTGGCCGCGTTGAAGGATCCGCCGACGCCCTCGATCGCCTCGGAGATCGCGCGGCTCGATGGGTACGCCGCGGTGCCCTTGAACGTGATGTGCTCCATGAAGTGCGCGGCGCCGGCCTCGCCGGCGGTCTCGAGCCGGGAGCCGGCCAGCACATAGGCGGCGATCGAGACGGACCGGGCTCCCTGGAGACCGGCGGTGATCACGCGCGGCCCGGCGGGCAGCTTCGTTCGCTCGAACATCCGCCGGATCGTACCGGAAACGGTTCTGTCCCCCGGACGCGACGCCGATGGTGCGGTGCGGGCACGGCGCCGGCCGGTATGCTTCGCCGCGTCCGTGCCGGGCACACGGGTGGGCCCGTCCGGCATCGGCACGGGGTTCGATCCGGCCCGGTGGCCGGCGATCAGGAGGAGGGACCATGGGCACCAGGCGTCTGCGCTTCATCTCGGTGGCGGCGCTCGTCTCGATCGTGGCGGCCGCATGCGCCGGCGCCGCCTCGCCGACGCCCGCCGGCTCGGCGGTCGGATCCCCTGCCGGATCGGCGGCCGCGGGCTGCGCGGGAACCGGGGCGCAGGCTGGGGCGGAGCTGCAGATCCCGGACATCGAGCAGGGCAAGTTCAACGTGGCGATGGTCCTGATCGGGCCCCACGACGACGGCGGCTGGAGCCAGGCCCACTACGAGGGCCTGCAGTACGTCTGCCAGAACGTCCCCGACACGCATGTCGCGTACATCGAGCTCGTGCCCGAGGGCGCCGACTCCGAGCAGGTCTTCCGGAGCCTGTCGCGCAAGGGGTTCAACTTCATCATCGGCACCTCGTTCGGCTACATGGATCCCATGGCCGCGGTCGCCGAGGAGTTCCCGGACATCACCTACCTCCACCTGACCGGCTTCAAGTCGAACGGCACGAACTTCGGCAACTTCTTCGGCGCGATGGAGGACTTCAAGTACCTCGCCGGCATGCTCGCCGGCTCGCGCGCCAAGAAGGACGGCAATCCCAAGCTGGGCTACATGGCCACGTTCCCGATCCCGGAGGAGATCCGGCTCGGTAACGCGATCATGCTGGGCGCAAAGAAGACCTGCCCCGAATGCACCATGGACGTCCGGTTCATCAACACGTGGCACGACCCCGTGGTCGAGAAGGACGCAGCCGCATCGCTCTTCGACGCCGGCGCGCAGGTCGTGTTCACCGGCGCGGACACCCCGGCCGTCGCGGACGTCGCCCAGGAGAAGGGCAAGTGGGGAGTCACGTACGACCATCCGAGCTCCTGCCGGGTCGAGAAGTGCCTCACCGCCCCGTACTGGATCTGGGGGCCGGAGTACGCCCGGATCGCGGAGCAGGTCAAGGCCAAGACCTACAAGGCGGGCTACGAGTACTTCGACGCCGATTCGGGCGCCATGGGCCTGTTCGGGTTCATGGAGGGGGAGACACCGCAGCCGGGCGTCGCGGACCTGCCGGCCGAGGACGTCCAGCTGGTCAAGGACACGCTCGACAAGATGCTCAAGGGAGACTTCACCCGCTTCGACGTGTTCGCCGGGCCGATCACGGACAACGCGGGCAAGGAGGTCCTCCCGGCAGGGGCGAAGCTCGAGCAGAGCGATCTGGACCAGTTCCCGCCCGGCGCGCCGGGGGCGGAGTGCACCGTCTGCATGAAGTGGTGGGCCGAGGGGATCAACGGCGACCTGCCGGACTGAGGCGGCACCGCCGGCCCCGCTCGCGTGACTGACGGACCGGCGCTGCCCGCGCGAAGCGCCGGAGCCGGCGCGGCCGTCGAGCTGCGCGGAATCGTCAAGCGCTTCCCGGGGGTCGTCGCCAACGAAGGCGTCGACTTCACGCTTCGCACCGGGGAGGTGCACGCGCTGCTCGGCGAGAACGGCGCCGGCAAGAGCACGCTCATGAACATCCTGGCCGGGATCTACCGGCCGGACGGGGGCGACATCCTCGTGGACGGGCAGCCGCGCGACTTCCGTTCACCGCGCGAGGCGATCGCCGCGGGTCTCGGCATGGTCCACCAGCACTTCACGCTCGTGCCGTCCCAGACGGTCACGGAGAACGTGCTGCTCGGCCTGGATCGCCCGCGCTTCCGCCTTCGGCTGGGACGCTACGAGGCGGAGATTGCCCGGCTGGCGGACCGGTTCAACCTGCGAACCGACCCGCGCGCCAAGGTGTGGCAGCTGTCTGTGGGCGAGCAGCAGCGAGTCGAGATCCTGAAGATGCTCTATCGCGGTGCCAACGTCCTGATCATGGACGAGCCGACCGCGGTCCTTGCCCCCCAGGAGGTCGAGGAGCTGTTCCGGACGCTCCGCGCGATGACGGCCCAGGGGCGGTCCGTCGTGTTCATCAGCCACAAGCTGTCCGAGGTGATGGCCATCGCCGATCGCATCACGGTGATGCGCCGCGGCCGCGTGACGGCGGCGGCCCTGCCCGGTTCCGGCGCCACGCGCAGCCAGCTGGCGCGACTGATGGTCGGCCGGGAGGTGCTCGAGACCGTGGCGCGGGCACCCAGCCGGCCCGGTGACGTCGTCCTGTCCATCCGCGACATCGAGGCAGACAACGACAAGGGGCTGCGCGCGCTCCGCGGCGTCTCGCTGGACGTGCGCGCCGGCGAGATCCTGGGCCTGGCCGGAGTCGCCGGGAACGGCCAGAGCGAGCTCGCCCAGGTGATCACGGGCCTCCGCCCGTATGCCGGCCGGATCGAGATCGCGGGCCGCGAGGTCGCCATGTCCCCGCGCCGGGCGGTCGCGCGGGGCATCGCCCACGTGCCGGAGGATCGGACCGGCGTCGGCAGCGCCCCGAACCTGTCCCTGACCGACAACCTCATCATGAAGCGCTATCGGCAGCCGCCCCTGGCCCGCGGCTGGGCGATCGACCGCGCCGCCGCTCGCTCGCTCGCGCAGCGGCTCAAGGACGAGTACGCGATCGCTGCGCCCTCGATCGACACGCAGGCTCGGCTGCTGTCCGGCGGGAACCTCCAGCGGCTCATCCTGGCTCGGGAGATCGATCTGCAGCCGAGCCTGATGGTCGCGGTGCAGCCCACGCGCGGCCTGGATGTCGGCGCGATCGAGGCGGTCCACCGGCTGCTGATGGCGCGCCGGGACGCCGGGGCCGCGACCCTGCTCGTCAGCGAGGACCTCGACGAGATCCTGGCCCTCGCCGACCGGATCGCGGTGATGTACGAGGGCGGGATCGTGGGCACGTTCGACGCCGCGGACGCCGACATCCACGAGATCGGACTGCTCATGACCGGCGGGCGACGGTCGGCCGACGACGCCGCGGCCGCCGCCGACGCGGTCGGGGCACGGTGACGTCCGGCCGGCTGCCGATCGGGAGCAGCCGATCGCTCCCGGTGCGCCTGTCGGTCGAGCGCCGGCTGGCGGCGCCCCGATGGCTCGGCCCGGTGACCACCATCGGCGCGGTCGTGCTCGCTCTGCTCGTGAGCGCCGTGATCATCGCGCTCGTCGGCGGCGATCCCGTCCGGAGCTACCTGCACATCGTGCGTTCCGCGTTCGGAAGCGTGGGGGTCCTGTCGGATACGCTCGTCAAGGCGACACCGCTCATCCTCACCGGCCTCGCCTGTGCGCTCGCCTTCCGGATGCGCCTCTGGAACATCGGCGCGGAGGGCCAGTTCCTCCTGGGAGCCTGGGGCGCAAGCGCCATCGTGCTGGCGCCCGTCCTGCCCGCCGGGACGCCCGGCATCCTGGTCATCCCCGCGATGATGCTGGCCGGCGCGGCCGCGGGCGCTGCCTGGGGGATGATCCCCGGCGTCCTCCGCGCCCGGTTCGGCGTCAACGAGATCATCACCACGCTCATGCTCAACTACGTGGCCCTGCTCTGGATGCAGTACTGGGTCTTCGGGCCGTGGAGCGAGGGCGGGTTCCAGCAGACGGCGCAGTTCCCGCGCGAGGCCTGGCTGCCGCGCCTGACCGACCTCTCCGGCAGCCTGCCGGCCTTCAGCGGACTGACGATCCACCTCGGGCTGGTCTTCGGCCTGGTCGCGGCGGCCGTCGTGTGGTTCGTCCTGCGCCGCGGCCGGTGGGGCTACGAGATCCGGTTGATCGGCGACAGCCCACGAGCCGCGCGCTATGCCGGCATCGACATCGCGCGCCACATCGTGGTGGTCTTCGCCATCTCCGGGGCCCTGGCCGGCCTGGCGGGCATGAGCGAGGTGTCGGGGGTCGTCCACCGGCTCCAGGACCGCATCTCGCCGGGCTACGGCTTCACCGCGATCATCATCGCGTACCTCGCCAAGTTCAATCCGCTCGGCGTGATCGTGGCCGCCATCCTGTTCGGCGCCCTCCTGCTGGCGGGGCGGGAGATCCAGCCGTCCGGCGTCCCATCGATGATCCAGGGGATCGTGCTCTTCGCCCTGATCACGAGCGAGATCCTCGTCCGATACCGCGTCCGGCTCGTGCGGCCAGGTCGCGCGGCCGCCTGATGGACCCCACGCTGATCCTCGCCGCCGGAATCGCCAGCGGGACGATCCTGCTGTTTGCGGCCATCGGCGAGATCTTCGCCGAGCGGGCCGGTGTCCTGAACCTGGGCGTCGAGGGGATGATGCTCATGGGCGCCGTGGCCGGCTTCTCGACGACCGTGTCGACCGGCAACCCGTGGCTGGGCCTGGCGGTCGCGATGCTGGCCGGCGGCCTGCTGAGCCTGCTCCACGGCGTCATCACGATCCACTTCCAGGCCGACCAGGTCGTCTCGGGCCTGTCCCTGACGTTCCTCGGGACGGGCCTCGCACGCGTGCTCGGCGAGGGTCTGTCGAGCGCGGGCGGGACCTCCCTGCTGCCGCGTCTGACGATCCCCCTGTTGGCGGACGTCCCCGGCATCGGACCCGTCCTCTTCCGCAACCAGAGCGTCCTCGTCTACGTCGGCTATCTGCTGGTGCCCGCCGCCTGGTACTGGATCCACCGCACGCGTCCGGGCCTCCATCTTCGTGCCGCCGGCGAGCAGCCCGCGTCCGCGGACGCGCTCGGCATCGACGTCTACCGGCTCCGCTACGCGTACGTCTTCGTCGGCGGCCTCCTGGCCGGTCTCGCCGGAGCGATGATCACGCTGGCCATCCAGCCCGGCTGGTTCAGCGACCAGACGGTCGGCGGGCGCGGCTGGATCGCCGTCGGTCTCGTGATCTTCGCCCAATGGTCACCCGTGCGAGCGGCCATTGGCGCCTTCCTGTTCGGCGCCATCTTCCGGTTCATCCTCGACGTCCAGGGTCCGGCTGACCTGTTCGGGATCGCCAACCCGTTCCGGGCCGGCCAGTCGGCCACGTTCTTCCTGGGCATGCTGCCGTACGTGCTGGTCATCGTCGTGCTCGTGCTCGGGTCACGCGAGGCGACGCGCAGGCGCCTTGGCGCACCTGCCGCGCTGGGCCTCCCATACGTGCGCGGCGAGCGGGGGCACTGAGGGCCCTACTCCTCCTCGCGGGCCTCCAGCCCAAGCAGCTCCATCTGGACGTAGCCGCTGGTGTCGAATGCCAGCTGGCGCGGCTCGAACGGGGAAGGCGCGTCGGTCGGGCCGACCGGCGCGAACTCGAGGACCACGCGCTCGTCGCCCATGACCAGCGCGTAGACGAGCAGCTGGTCCGGCCGCGTCTCGAACTCGAGGTGCTCGAACGAGTCGATGTTCAGGGTGATCGCGAGCGGCGTGAAGTACGTGGAGACGTCGGGCTGGTCGAGGACGACCCGCTCGACCCAGCCCGTGCCATGCGCGACCAGCTCGCGAGCGCGGAAGTAGCGGTAGGTCACTGTCTGCTTGAGGAGCGGCCGGAGCAGGTGCTGGATATCCGCGCGGCTGGAGACGACCCCCTGGTTGACGAAGAACTTGGCGGGCGCGGCGCTCGGCACGGGCGGGCTCCTGCGGCTTGCCGACCTGGGACGGACTCGACTCGGGGTTTCGCGGGGCTCGCGGCGATGGTACCCGGTGGCGCAGGCCGCGGAAAGGCGAATCCGGCGGCAGGTCGCGGGCGCGTCGCGGCGGTCGCGGAGCGGCGCGGTGTCGCGGGAGCGCCCCGGCGGTCGCTCGCCAGGCTGGCTCCGGCGGCCATCGCTTGGTCACGCCGACGGCCACCGCCCGGGCCCCGCGTATGATCCGGCCATGCTGCTGGCCGTCGACATCGGCAACACGAACGTGACGATCGGGCTCTTCCGGAATGGCGCCCTGTCCGTCACCCGGCGAGCGGCCACCTCAGCGGGAGCCACCGCCGACGAGCTCGAGATGCTGCTGGACGGCCTGCTGCGCCTCGACGACGTCGCGTTCGCCGATGTCGGCTCGATTGCCTGCGCCTCGGTCGTGCCGGCGCTCACGGCCTCGCTCGAGCAGGTCGCCGAGCGGCGAGAGCGCCCGCTGGTCATCGCCTCCGCCGGCACGGTCCCCATCCCGATCCGCGTCGACCGGCCGGATCAGGTTGGCGCCGATCGCCTCGTCAACGCGCTGGCGGCCCAGCGCCTGTACGGCAGCCCTGCGGTCGTCGTCGACTTCGGCACCGCGACGACGCTCGACTGCGTGGCCGCCGACGGCGCCTATGTCGGCGGGGCGATCGCGCCGGGGTTGGAGCTCGGGCTCGAGGCGCTGGCCGCCCGGACGGCGAAGCTGCCACGGATCGAGCTCCGGACGCCGGACCGGGCAATCGGCCGGGACACCGTCTCGGCCATGCAGGCGGGAACCGTCCTCGGCTACCAGGCGCTGGCGGGGGGCCTCCTGGCCCGCGTCCGGAGCGAGCTTGCCCAGGCGGCGGGGATCGCACCCGGCGAGGTCCGTGCGATCCTCACCGGCGGCCTGTCGCTCGCGCCATGGGTCCGTGCGCTCGAGGGGATCGACGCGGTCGATCCGGACATCACGCTCAAGGGTCTGGCCATCCTCCATGCCGAGGTCGCGGGCGGCCGGCCCCTGCGAATGGAGCTGACGTGACCAGCGGCGCCGTCCGGGGCCGGCCGCCCGCCCGGCGCCTCGACGGCCGCCTGGTCGCCCTCGGAGTGACCGGCTCGATCGCGGCCTACAAGGCCCCCGAGCTCGTGCGCGCCCTCCAGACCGCCGGCGCGGACGTGGTCGCCCTCCTGTCGCCCGCCGCCACGCGCTTCGTCGCGCCGCTCGCGCTCGAGGCCCTCACCCGCCACCCGGTCGAGGATGACCTGTTGGCGCTGCTGCCGGACGGGCGGATGGGGCACATCGTCGTCGCCGACGCGGCGGACGCGATCCTGGTCGCGCCGGCCACCGCACACTGGCTGGGCGCGATGGCGAACGGTCTCGCCGGTGACACGGTGACCGCGACGTGCCTCGCCACGGCTGCGCCCGTCGTGGTCGCTCCGGCAATGGACGGCGGGATGTACGCCCACCCGGCGACCCGGGCAAACGTGCGGCGACTGCGCGACGATTTCGGCTATGCGATCGTCGAGCCGGAGGATGGCCCACTCGCGTCCGGTTCCCTCGGTGTCGGACGGCTGGCCAGGGCGGACCGGATCGTCGAGGCCGTCGTCGCGGCGATCGGCGACCGGCCGATCCGGGCCGCGGATCCGGCAGCGCGTCCGCCGCGGAGCCACGAGCCGCGCGAGGGGGACCTCACCGGCCGCCACGTGATCGTCACGGCCGGTGGCACCGCCGAGCCGATCGACCCCGTCCGCTTCATCGGCAACCGCTCGACGGGCCGGATGGGCGTCGCGGTCGCCGAGGCGGCGCTCGATCGCGGTGCGCGGGTGACCCTCATCGTCGGACTGACGACCGTGGCCCTGCCGCCGCAGGCAGAACAGGTCCGGGCCGAGACCACCGCCGCGATGCGGGTCGCCGTCCTCGAGGCGCTGCCCGCAGCCGACGCGCTGGTCATGGCAGCGGCGGTCGCGGACTTCCGCCCCCGGCGGGCCGCGACGGCCAAGCTCGGGCGCAGGGACGGTCTGACCCTGGAGCTGGAGCCGACCGAGGACATCCTGGCGGAGGCGGCGGTCCGCGCCCGGCGACTCGATCCGGGTCCCCTCCTGGTGGGGTTCGCGGCAGAGACCGGGTCGCTCGATCGGGCACCCGGGAAGCTCACCGGCAAGGGCGTCGATCTGCTCGTCGCGAACGACGTCGCCGAGGATGGCTCGGGTTTCGGGTCGGAGACGAACCGGGTGACGATCCTGAGCAAGGCCGGCCAGCGCGACGAGCTGCCGCTGCTCACCAAGCGCGAAGTCGCCGACCGGCTGCTCGACCGGGTCGCCAGGGCGCTGGACGATCGCGACGCCGCCGCGCAGACTCAGGCGATGATCGGGACCACTACCACGTGAGCGCCACCTCGGACGCCCCTCGTCGCCTGACCGTCGCCGACATCGGCCGGATGCACGCGGACGGGCAGCGGATCGCGATGCTGACCGCCTACGACTACCCCACCGCCCGCCTGCTCGATGAGGCGGGCATCCCCATCCTCCTCGTCGGAGACTCGCTGGGCCGGGTCATGCTCGGCTACGAGAACGAGATCCCCGTCTCCATGGCGGACATGCTTCATCACACCGCGGCCGTCACACGCGGCGCATCTCGTGCGCTCGTCGTCGGCGACATGCCCTTCCTCTCGTACGCGACACCCGAGGCGGCCGTCGCCAACGCCGGCCGGTTCCTGGCCGAAGCCGGCGCGCAGGCCGTCAAGGTGGAGGGCGGCGTGCGCACCGGGCGCACGATCGAGGCGCTCGTCAAGGCCGGGATCCCGACCATGGGCCATGTCGGCTGGACGCCGCAGTCCGCGAACCAGGCCGGCCGCGTGCGGGTTCAGGGCAAGTCCCGCGAGCAGGCCCGCGCGCTCCTCGGCGACGCCCTCGCGGTGCAGGAGGCCGGCGCCTTCGCGCTCGTGCTCGAGCTCGTCCCGGAGCAGCTGGCCGGAGCGATCACCGAGCGCCTCCGGATCCCCACGATCGGCATCGGTGCCGGTGGCGGCTGCAGCGGGCAGGTCCAGGTGGTGACCGATCTGCTCGGACTCGACACCTGGCGCCCGAAGCACGCTCGGGCCTACGCGGACCTTCGATCGACGATCGTCGAGGCGGCACGCGCCTGGGCAGCGGACATCGCCACTGGGCAGTTTCCTGCCGCGGCTGAGACGGTCCGCATGGACGAGACCGTGCTGGACGACGCGCTCGGCCGCTCGGCGCTGGACCGTGGCCTGGACATGCCGGCCGGCGGCATCCCGCTCGACCGCGACCTCTGAAAAATCCTCGGGCGAATGGGGTCGCGGGAGCTCCCCCTTCGACCTCGGAGAGCGCGGGCACGCCATGACTGAGGGCGGCGGTACACGCGTCGTGCGCACGCGCGCGGAGCTGCGCGAGGCGCTGGCCTCGGCTCGGAGGCCGGTCGGGCTCGTGCCCACGATGGGCTGGCTGCACGACGGCCATCGGGCCCTGATGCGCCGGGCTCGCTCGGAAAACGGCACCACGGTCGCGACGATCTTCGTCAACCCGCGGCAGTTCAACCTGGCGACCGACTTCACCCGCTACCCGCGCAACGAGGCGCGCGACGTCGCGGTGTGCGAGGCGGAGGGGATCGACCTCGTCTGGGCCCCGCCGGTCGAGGAGGTCTATCCGCCCGGGTTCGACACGACGGTCTCCGTCGGCGCGATCGCCCGCCCGCTCGAGGGGGCGGCTCGACCCGGCCACTTCGACGGTGTGGCGACGGTCGTCTCCATCCTGTTCAGCCTCGTCGGAGCCGATCGGGCCTACTTCGGCCAGAAGGACGCCCAGCAGGTGATGGTGATCCGGCAGATGGCACGCGACCTGGCCATCGGCACGCAGGTGATCGCCTGCCCCACCGTGCGCGAGCCGGATGGGCTCGCGCTCTCGTCCCGGAACGTCCATCTCGGCCCGGACCAGCGGGTGGCGGCGGCGGCCCTCCACCGGGCGCTGATGGCGGCCCGCAGCGCGTGGGAGGACGGCGAGCGGTCCGCCGACCGGCTGCGCGACATCATGTGGGAGACGCTGACGGCGGAGCCCCTCGCGGCCCCGGAGTACGTCTCCGTTGCCGACGGCGTGACGCTCCGCGAGCTCGACCGCGTCGAGGGGCCGGCGCTGCTCTCGCTGGCGGTCCGGTTCGGTGAGACCCGGCTCATCGACAACGAGCCGCTCGGGACCGGAGACGGCACGACGCCCCGGGCGTGACCCGGGGCGTCGTTCGCGCGCTGGAGATCGAGGCTCCCGGCCGGGAGCCCGCGGCTCAGCGGTAGCGGGTCGGCAGCCAGTACCCGCTGTCGACGTAGTTCCAGGGATTAACCCGGTACGAGCCGGTTCGCCACGGGTAGCCGGTCCAGACCTCCACGTGGACATGGGCGCCGCTGGCGCAGCCGGTGGAGCCGACGTAGCCGATCCGCTCGGAGCCACCCGTCACGTACTCGCCGGAGTACGTGGTCTCGCCGGAGAGGTGGTAATAGGCCGAATACCGCCCGCTGGAGTGGCGGACCCAGACCTGGTAGCCCCCGCAGTTGTTGCGCCAGCCGGCGAAGACGACGGTGCCGCTGCCGAGCGGGACCACGCCCGTGCCGCGGGTCGCCGCGATGTCGAGAGCGCGATGGCCGCTGTGATAGTACTGGCTGGCGTACGAGGTCCGGCTCTGGACGGGCCACGACGCCGAGGTGGTCGCCGGGATCGTGATCGCGACCGCGAGGGCCAGTGAGAGCGCGCGGAAGATCTTCGTCATGAGTTGGTGGGCACGCGAGGACGCGCTACCCGTACTCCTTTCTACCTGGAGGCCGACCGGGGCAAGCCGGGGCCAGCGGTGGGGGACGACGGTCGGCCCCTCCGGCGGAGGGCCGTTTCTTGGGCAGGGTGGGCGGACCCGCGCAGGGCGTGCACCGCCCACCGGTGCACGGTCTGGCAGCGCGGCTCCCCACGCGCTGCTGGTCGATGGCCGGTCGCGCGCCTGGGGGCACGCCACGCGACGGTCGTCGACGGTCGGAGACGCGAGCGGGCGGATCGGTCGCGCCGGCTCTCTGTCGAGCCGGGAGGACGGATCGCCGGCGCGCCAGGCGCCGACACTGCCCGGTCGATCTGGGGTCCGACCGTGTCAGGGCGGGCTGGGGACCCGCCTGATGGGTCGCAATGGTACTAAAGGATCAGCGATCTGCCAAGTCGCGGGCTTACCGAGGCCTCGTCATCGGGCGGTCGCAGCCGTGGAGGCCGCCCGCAGCACGCGTTCCACGTCCAGGTTCTCGGCGACGAGCGTCTTGATCAACGCGATCTTGTCGCGGTCCGCTGGGTGGGTCTTGACGAGCAGGTCGTGGATCTCCGATGCGACGTGGTACGTGTCCTCCGCGACCAGCGTGGTGAACAGGTCCGCCTGCCGGATCGCGGCGAGGACCGCGTCGCGGGGGCGGTAGCCGCCCGTCAGGACGAGTCCGACGGCCGCGCCCTCGTGGCCGGTCACCGACGCGGTCCGCTCGTTGCTGGCCTCTGCCGCGATGGCGGCAATCCGGGCGGCCTCGGCGGCGCCCGCCATCCGGACCCGTGGCGCGAGATGGGCCGTCGTGATGGTCAGGATCACGTCCTCCCGGTCACCGGGCACGATGACCAGCGTGCCCGGGCCGACCCGCTCGAGCATGTGGCCCGGCTCCATAGCCCCGATCGCCACCCCGTCGATGACCCGGTCCAGATCTGGTCCCGAGTGGATCGTCTCACCGTGAACGCCTTCGAGGATCATGCCCAGGGTGGGGTTCGAGAGGATCGGCTTGACCGGCAGGACGCCCAGCAGCGGGATGCCGTACGGCTCGAGCCCGCGGGCGAGCACGCTGCCGAGGCCGGGCTGTGCGACGAGGTCGACCTTGTTGACGATCGCGCCGGCGACCGCGACGCCGTGCCGTTCGAACAGCGCGGCGTTCAGCACGATCTCGTCGATCGGCCGGCCCACGCCGCCCTCGCTGATGATGATCGCCGGGGCGCCGAGCATCGCCGCGACCGTCGCGTTGGAGAGCCCGATGACGGCCCCTACACCAGCGTGGCCGGTTCCCTCGATCAGCACGATGTCGTGGTCGGCGAACGTGCCGTGCGCGTCCCGGATCCGCCCGCCGAGGTCCTCGACCACCTGGCCGGCGATGTACGACTTGGTGAAGCCCCGCGGAATGTGGACCGGGCTCATCGCCGGGTACGACTCCGGCAGGGCGAAGACCGACTTCATCAGCACGGCGTCCTCGTCCGCCGGTTCTCCGTCCTCGATCACCGTGCGCTGCCCCACCGGCTTGATGAACCCGGTTCGGAGGCCTCGGCGGACGAAGCCGTCCAGCAGCCCCAGCGCCGCGGTCGTCTTGCCCCGGTTCTGGCCCGTCGCGGCGAGGTACAGGTGGCGCATCAGGAGTGGCGCATCAGACTTGACACCCTCCCTGGCCTGCCGGCACCCGCGCTCCGAGGCCCAGGGCCGAGCTCCGCCAGGCCATTGGCCCGAGGATTCAGCCCCGCGAGGCCGTCTTCCGCTCGATGAGCTGGAGGGCGTCGCGCAGGCGGTTGAGCGTGTCGGCGTCGACCGCGTCCGACTCCAGATAGGGGCCCAGGCGCTCCATCACGTCCGCGACGAGCCCGAAGAACACGGGCGCGTCCGCGACGAAGAACTGTGGCTCGTTGTTGTAGCGGACGAGCGTGAGACGGCCCTGCAGGACGCGCCGCTCCTCGACGTGCGCCACCTGGGTGGCGAAGTTGTGACCCTGGATGCCGTCCGGGTTGTTCAGGAAGTTCAGGGCGTTGTCGATCGCCAGCCCGAACCGGGCGCGCCACGCCACCAGGCGCTCGTGGACCTCCGAGGGAATGCGGACCTCGGCGACCTCGTCGAACACCTCGGGGGCGACGGTGAGCAGCCCGACCAGCGTCGTCCCGGCCCGCGATCCGAGCATCACCTGGAGACTTCGCTCGAGGGTGAAGACCTCGGAGTCGAAGCGCGGGCTGGTGATGACGTCGGTCAGGAGGTCCTCGACGTTGTCGAGGATGCCGGGCTCGGCGACGGAGCCCGCCAGATGGAGGATCTCCTCCTTGAACAGGAACTTCTCTTCGTGGTCGAGCATGGCGGCGATGGTAGCACCGGCTTCCCGGCCGGCCGAAGGTGCTCGACCGAGCCGGTGGCCGCTCGGACCGTCGGCTGGTCGAAAGGCTGAGACACCGGGAGTGACGTGCCCGCAACGCTGCCGGCATCAGGGTCATCGTGCCGCGTCGGGCGGCAGGCACACGGAGGACGGACATGGACCAGCTGCTGCCGCGCAAGCCACAGGACGTCGACCGCTGGTCGGACGAGGCGGAGCGCACACCAGGGGCCGATCCGGTGACCGGGCCCGACGACCGCTGGGCGAACGAGTCCACCCGCGGGGAGCCGGGCTACCCGGCGCCCGGGACCGACGATGGCGGCACGGACCAGATCAATGCGGATCTCGAGCAGGGCGGCGCCCCCCGCGAAGACTCGGACGACCCACTCGTTCACGGGCAGGCACGCTGAGCAGATGAGCTGACAAACGACACCTTCAGCCCGCCGTTCGGTGGCGACAGCGAAGACGAGCGGCCGCTGCCGGATCACGAGTACGACGAGAACGAGAGCGTGGGTGGCGGGGTGCTCGGCTCCGGGGGGACGGCCACGGACCGCGGCACCGGCACCCTCGAGGGCCAGGCGCAGACTCCGCGTCACTCCGGCCGTCACTCCGGCCGCGTCATTTACGCGTGTGATGCGTGTTAGCTCCTGCGCTGGGATGCCGGAGCGCCCGTCACCACCGCCTGATAGCTTTCGCAGGCTACCGAGCATCACCGGGAGTCTCGCGCTTCGTCCCGTGTAGGCCTACTACGCACGAGACGCGTAGGTGACGCAGATCGCAGGCAGCTGCCACGCCGCGACCCGGCTCCTGGGGGCCCGCCGGTCAGCCCGGGCGCCGGTCAGCCCGAGTCCCCCGGCCGGCTAGGGGTAGAGGCCGCGCATCGCGGTGGCATCGGCCACCCGCTGGACCGCGAGCAGGTAGGCGGCCGTCCGCATGTCGCACTGGTCGCGCTTGGCGATCGCCAGCGTCTCGGCG
>JACDAV010000294.1 GCA_013695255.1 Chloroflexota bacterium | reverse complement strand
GCCGGTCTCCGGCGGCGGGCGCTTCGTCTCGGACGGCGGGACGATGATCAGCACCGGACCACTGTAGGGTCGGTCGCGGCTTCATCCCGAGTGATCGTCACCCGCCGGCGCAACGTTGTGGTTCAGCCGGAACACGTTGTCCGGGTCCCACGCTCGCTTCAGGCGAGCAAGCCGGGCGACCTTCGCGTCTCCATAGATTGCCCGCGTCTCGGCCGGACCCGCATCGGCGTTCTCGTTCACATACCGGCCCTCGATCGCCTCTGGCTCGACGACCTCCATCGCCCGGCGTACCCAGGCACGGTAGCGGTCGTCATCCGCCGGGTCGTCCCACCTGGCATCCGCGCTGAGGTCGAAGCGGGCGGCACGACCGGCGAACGCCATCGCGTCCTCGTCCACCCGGGCGATCGCGCCGCCCTGGGCCGTGACGGAGAAGGAGCCGTCCGCCGGCGCGGACGCCGCATGCTCGACGAGCTCGTCGATCGCCTCGGGTCGGACGTCGTTGGCGTAGAGCCCCGCGATGAAGAATCGGCGGCCCCAGCCGAGCACGAGGTCGTGCGCGGTTTGCGCCTCCAGGTACGGCTGACTGACCGCGGTGACCGACACCGGCTCCGGGCCCTGCCGGAGGCCGGCGGTGTCCCGTTCGACCTCGTCCGCGCGACCGCTGTGATTGAACGAGACGAGCACGACCGGCTCACCGGCGGCCGAGGCTGAAGCGTCGGCACCGTGCGCACCGGGCGCGATGCTGTAGATCATCGAGACCCTGTCCGGCGCGTCGGCGGCGTACTCCCGGAAGACCTCCCAGACGGCGCGCGCCGCCGAGGCCGGGTAGATCCGGACGCCCCGATGGAGCTCCGGCCCGAATGGGTGGAGCCCGAGCTCGAACGCGGTCACGATCCCGAAGTTCCAGCCGGCGCCTCGGATGCCCCAGAACAGCTCCGGCTCCTCCGTCTCGCTTGCTCGCACAAGGCGTCCGTCGGCCGTCACGAGCTCGACCGCCCGCAGGTTGTCGATCGTCAGCCCGAACCGTCGTTGCAGCCGCCCCACCCCACCGCCGAGCGTGAGGCCGGCGACGCCGGTATGGCCGATCACGCCGATCGGGCAGACGAGGCCGTGGGCCTGGGCCGCGACGTCCAGCTCGCCCAGGAGCGCGCCGCCGTTTGCTCGCGCCGTCCGAGCCGACGGATCGACGGCCACGCCGCGCATCCGCGACAGGTCGACGACGAGACCGCCATCGGTGCCAGAGTGCCCCGATGCGCTGTGGCCACCGGAACGCACGGCGAGCTCGAGGTCGTGCTCCCGCGCGAATCGGATCGCGGTCGCGACCTCCGAACTGGTCCCGGGCCGCACGACGACGGCCGGTCGTCGGTCGTGCATCGCGTTCCATAGCCGCCGAGCCTCGTCGTATCCGTCGTCCCGGGGCGTGACGATCTCGCCGGCGAACGCGTCACGGAGCCGCCTGAGCTGGTCGCGCGTGAGGCCGGTGGTCTTCGGCATCGAGTCGCCTCCAGCAGGGTTGCGATCTCCCGACGGGTCGCCGGCCCTGAAATTATCGCGAAGCGCGCTACCCTCGCCTGGCAAGCGACGCCAGCCAGGCGTCACGGTCGAGCGGGCTTGGGCGGGAGCGTGGGCGCTTCGGCGGGTTGTCGCCGATGGGCTGGTAGCCGCCGAAGCGCAATTCGAGAATCCCCTCCCCCATCGACAGGCCGGGCAGCTGGTTCTGGAGCGACCGGACGCGCGCGACGGGCAGCACGGCTGAAGCACGCGTCAGCCCGTTCGCGGAGTACTGCCCGGTCACCCGACCGCCGAGGCGGCCGAGCACGCCGAGCACGCCGGGAGCCGTCGCGGTCGGCATCTCGAGCGACAGGTCCGCGAGCGGCTCGCAGACCCACGTCCCTGCGCGCGCGAGCGCCGTCGCGAGCACGAGCTGGGTCAGCCGTCGGAAGTCGGCCGCCGTCGTCGCCGGTGACATGTAGCCGCAGTCGGTCATCGTGACCCGGCAGTCGGTCACCTGCCAGCCGGCAAGGCCCTCAGTCAGCGCCTCGCGGACATACGCCTCCATGTGCGCCGCGAACGTGTCGACCGTGTGAAACAGGTAGAGCGGGACGAGGCGGACCTCGACGTCCGTGCGGAAGTGGATCCCGGAGCCAGGCGCCGCGGGCTCGATCCGAAGGGCCAACGTGGCAAGGAACGGATTCGTGCTCAGGGGCGAGCTGCGGCCGGTGATATTCGTCTTCGTCTTCGCCCGGATGATCTCCTCCGCCTCGCCGACACGTGCCGGGCGCTCGATGCACACGACGGTCGTCTCGCGGAA
>JACDAV010000285.1 GCA_013695255.1 Chloroflexota bacterium | reverse complement strand
CCGGCGTAGATAGGCGAGGACCTCCAGTCCCCGTCGGAGCGGCCGCCGGATCCGTTCGACGGGGCCGCCGCCCGGCGGCGGGAGTCGCTCCGCCCCGGCTTCCAGGCCGAGGAGCCGCCCGGCCGGTTCGCGCAGCGCGCGTGGCAGGGCGAGGAGGAGCCGGCGCTCGACCGGCGGTCGGCGGATCACGACGCCGCTCGCCAGGATCTCCTCGGCGGGCAGGTGCGGCGCGGCCATCGCGACCACCACGACGGCCCAACCGTCCTCCGCGAGGGCGTCGGCCGCGCGGCGGTGGCGGGAGTCGAACTCGAAGGTGTTGGCCGTGACGAACGCGCAGGCGCGGGTCATCGGTCGAGCGCGGCGGTGATCGCCTCCGCGGCGCCGGCCGGCTGGAGGTCGAGGCTCGCGGCGCGCTCGGCGGCCATCGCCGGTGTCGACGCCATCGGCGCCAGCCGCTCGAGCTCGAGGCGCGCGGCTGACGCGTCGAGGCCGATCACGGCCATCCGGCCGGCGGACGCCTTGACAGCCTCGATCCACTCGGTCGTCCGGCGGAGGACGAGGCACGGGACGCGCAGCCAGGCCGCCTCGCGCTGAACGCCGCCGCTGTCGGTCAGGACGGCCGCCGCATGGAGCTGGAGGGCGAGCGAGGTCCGATAGCCCAGCGGCTCGGTGATCCGGACATCCGGACCGGGCGACGCTTCCACGCGGTCCATCGCCGCGCGCGTGCCCGGGTGGAGCGCCAGCACCACCGGCCGGTCCGGCCGGGCGACCTCGGACAGCAGCCGGCACCACGCCCGGACCGCCGCCGGCTCGCGGTTCTCGGCCCGATGGATCGTCGCGAAGAGATACCGGCCGGGCTCCAGCGGTCCGGCCGGTGTCGCGACCAGCACGCCTGGGTCCCGCACCTCGGGCGAGAGCCGGGCAGCCAGGTCCTGCATCAGGTCGCCGACGAGCTCGACCCCCTCCCGGAGACCCTCCGCGGCAAGGTTGGCGACGGCGGTCGGCGTCGGCGCGAAGCGCCAGCTGGACAGGTGATCGCTGACCAGCCGGTTGATCTCCTCCGGCATCGAGCGGTCGAACGACCGGAGCCCGGCCTCCACGTGGGCCACCGGCAGCCCCAGCTTGACGGCCGCCAGGGTGCCGGCCAGGGTCGAGTTGGTGTCGCCATAGACGAGCACGGCCGCGGGCCGCTCGCGCTCGAGGACCTCCTCCACGCCGCGCAGCATCCGGGCCGTCTGCTCGGCATGCGTGCCGCTCCCGACGGCGAGGCTGACGTCGGGTGGGGGGAGCGACAGCTCGGCGAAGAACGAGCCGGCCATGGCCGCGTCGTAGTGCTGGCCGGTGTCGACGAACAAGTCGACGTGACGAGCGCGCAGGGCGGGCGACAACGCCGCGGCCTTGATCAGCTGGGGGCGCGTCCCGACGACGCTGACGATGCGCACCCGCACAGGCTATCGGACGGATGGCGGCCGCCGACCCGATGGCGAAGGCACGCCGATCCCGAGGTAGGCCGTACGGTGCGGCACCGCCCGCGGGTCGAGCGAGTTCCGGCCGTCGAAGACCAGCTCGAGATCCGGGAACCAGGCGAAGTCAAGCTCGTGCCAGCGCGGGTCGGCGGTCTGGGTCACCACCACCCGGAAGGGCGCGGCAGCGCCCCATGGCCAGAACGCCGCGCAGCAGCGAGCGGTCTCGTCCTCGGACAGGAGCGGATCGTGGGCCCACACGGACGCGCCGTGGAACCGCAGGCGATCGATCAGCGGCAGCGCCCGCGAGTAGGCCAGCTCCTTCACCCCGTCGCGGTAGGTGACGCCCAGGACGAGGACCGGCACGCCGTCGAGCGGCCCCACGCTCCGCTGGATCGATCGCAGCGCCACCCCCACCTGGCCATCGTTGACCCGCCGCGCCGTCGCGACGAGCTCGAGATCGGGCGCTCCAGCCAGCAGGAGATGCGGGTACACGGGGATGCAGTGCCCGCCGACGCCCAGGCCCGGCTGGTGGATGTGGCTGTACGGCTGGCTGTTGGCCGCCTCGATGACCTCGCTGACGTCCGCGCCCGCTCGCTCGGCGGCGTGCGCCAGCTCGTTGGCCAGCGCGATGTTGACGTCCCGGTACGTCGTGTCGGCGAGCTTGGCGAGCTCGGCCGCCTCGGCCGACGACATGGCCACGATCTCGGCATCGAGCACCGAGTCGTAGAACGACGCGGCCCTGGCCGTCGATGCCGGCCCGATCCCGCCTACGAGCTTGGGATAGGTCGCGAGGTTGCGCAGGGCGGCGCCGGAGTAGAGCCGCTCCGGCGAGAAGGCCACGAGCAGGTCGCGATCGAGCTCGAGGCTGGTCACGGCGGCAAGGCGCGGGGCATATCGGGTGCGGGTGTCGCCCACCGGGAGCGTCGTCTCGAAGATGACCAGCGAACCGGCGTGCAGCCCCGGGCCGATGGACTCGACCGCGGCGTCCATCGAGCGGCGATCGGGCTGCCGCTCGTCGTCGAGCATCACCGGCACGATGACCACGACCACGTCGGCGTCGCCCGCGGCGGCGGCCGCATCGGTCGTCGCCCGGAGCCGCCCGGACTCGTGTGCCGAGCGCACCAGCTCGGCGACGCCGGGCTCCTCGCCGATGTGCGACCGTCCCTCGTTGATCGACGCGACGACCGCCTCCTGGACGTCCACCGCGATGACCTCCCAGCCATGCGAGGCGAACTGGGCGGCCAGCGGCAGCCCCATCTTGCCGGCGCCCACGACGGCCACCGTGCCGGCCGTCCCGGGCTCCCCAGCCCAGGCCGGGGCCCGCGTCGGTGGGGCGTGCAGGCAGGGGTTCGGCGGCAGCTCGATCGACCCGCCGAGCAGGCTGGGCCCGGTGCCCGTGGGACGGCTCGTGATCGTCATGCGGTGGGCGCGCCGCCGACGATGGTCGAGTCCCCGACGACGGTCGCGCGGTCGAGATCGACCGACCGGTGCTCCGCGGCGGACTGCAGCAGCGCCTCCGCGATGGCGACCGCCCACACACCGTCGTCGGCGTCGACCAGCGGACGCTCGCCGTGACGGACGACGCGGATGAACGCGTCGAGCTCCGCGGCCAGCGGCTCGGACGCCTCGAGCGGCAGCTCGACCAGCTCGCCCTCGAACGTGGGCGCATAGCCCCGGATCAGCCGCGGGTTCGTCGTATCCGTCGCTCGAGTGAAGGTCAGGCGCTGGGTCAGGTAGTCGAGCTCGAACATGCCTTCCTCGCCGAGCACCACGAGCTG
>JACDAV010000222.1 GCA_013695255.1 Chloroflexota bacterium | reverse complement strand
CCGCCCGAGGGACTCGACGTCCCGGCCATCCGGCCCGAGGGCGTCCACGAGCGCCGAGGCGACGATGATCCCGTCAGCGCCGGCGCGCACGAGGGCGCGGGCGTGGGCGGGGCGGCTGACGCCGAAGCCGACCCCGACGGGCACCGGTGACACCGCACGGACCTCGCGCACGAGCCGCCCGACCGTCGGTGGCAGCGACGCTCGGGCGCCGGTGACGCCGACGAGCGAGACGCAGTAGAGGAAGCCGCCGGTCCGGCTCGCGATCCACGCCCGCCGGTCGGGCGGGGTCGTCGGCGCCACGAGGTAGACCACGGCGAGACCGGCGTCGCGCGCGACGGCCTCGAACGGCGCGCCCTCGTCCGGCGTCAGGTCGGCGACGATCAGCCCGGCCGCGCCCGCGTCCGCCAGCCGGCGGGCAATCGGTCCGCCGTCGCCGCCGCCGATCACCTGGTTCGCGTAGCCCATGGGCACGAGCGGCAGGTCCGGCCGTTCGGCGGCGATACGCCGGACGAGGTCGAGCGAGCGCTCGGTCGTGGCGCCGGCCCCGAGGGCCGCGCCGGACGCGCGCTGGAGCGTCGCGCCGTCGGCCAGCGGATCCGAGTACGGGAGGCCGACCTCGAGCAGGTCCGCCCCGGCGTCGGCCGCGGCGATCGCCCCCCTGAGGCTCGTCTCCGCGTCCGGGTAGCCGGCGACGACATAGGGGATCAGGGCCGCCCGCCCCTCGCCGGCCGCACGCTCGAAGGCGGCGGCGATCCGCCGGGCGCCGGCGGTCCGGTTCGTCCCTGTCGGAGGCTCGGTCGAGGTACGGCTCGCCGGCGCCGGCGTGACCATCCCGATCATGAGCGCGCCTCGACGGCCGTCTCGCGCCACCGGCCGAACGCCGACAGGTCCTTGTCGCCCCGCCCGGACAGGCCGAGCAGCACGACGGTCTCGTCCGGCCACTCGCCGCCGGCGCCCTCCGTGCCCGCGAGCAGCCGCGGCAGCACCGCGAACGCGTGCGCCGTCTCGAGCGCCGGCAGGATGCCCTCGGCGCTGGCCACGACCTGCATGGCGCGGAATGCCTCCGCGTCCGTCGCGGCCGCGATCTCCAGCCGCCCGCCGGCGAACAGCGCGGACAGCTGCGGACCCACGCCCGGGTAGTCCAGCCCGGCCGAGGCGGAGTGCGCCTCGAGCACCTGGCCGTCGCGATCCTGCAGCATCAGCGAGCGGGCGCCGTGGAGGATCCCGGCCGTCCCGCCCGCCAGCGCCGCGGCATGGCGCCCGGTCGCGACGCCGTCGCCGGCCGCTTCAGCCACGGCCAGCCGGACGCCAGGCTCGCCGATGAACCGGTCGAGGAGCCCGATCGCGTTCGACCCGCCGCCGACGCAGGCGAGCACGAGGTCCGGCAGCCGGCCCTCGAGGGCGGCGACCTGGGCCGCGGCCTCGTCCCCGATCGTCCGCTGGAGGTCGCGCACGATCGTGGGATACGGGTGCGGGCCCATCGCCGAACCAAGGACGTAGTGGGTCGACTCGACGTTCGTGACCCAGTCCCGCATCGCGTCGTTGATCGCGTCCTTGAGCGTCGCGCTGCCGCTCGTGACCGGGCGGACCTCCGTTCCGAGCGCGTGCATCCGCAGCACGTTCGGCTGCTGGCGCTCGATGTCCTCGGCGCCCATGTAGACGACGCACGGCAGGTCGAGCAGCGCGCAGGCGGTGGCCGTGGCGACGCCGTGCTGGCCGGCGCCGGTCTCCGCGATCACGCGCGTCTTGCCGAGTCGGCGCGTGAGCAGCGCCTGCCCGAGGGCGTTGTTGATCTTGTGCGCCCCCGTGTGCGCGAGGTCTTCGCGCTTCAGGTAGAGGCGGAGGCGCTGCGGCAGCCGGGCGGCACCGGCCTCCGCGCGGGCGCGGTCGAGCACGTCGACCGCGAGGCCCTCCGCCCGGTAGAGCGCCGTGGGGCGGCCGGCGTACCGGGCGAGCAACTCGCGCAGCTCCGCCCAGAAGCGGGGGTCGTGGCGCAGTGCCGCGTAGGCCGTCTCGAGCTGGGCGAGGGCCGCCATGAGCGTCTCGGGCACGTATCGGCCGCCGAACTCGCCGTCGGTCCCCCAGCGGCCCCGTTCGTCCGCCTCGAGCAGCCCGCGGTGCACCGGCGTGGGTCGAGCTGCGTGGTGCGGCCGATCGTCGCGGGCCGCCCGGGCCCGCTTGATGAACAGGGCGACGGCGAGCGGGTCCTTGTGCGGCCGCACGCCGGGTTCACGCGGCGCCTCGACCCCGGACGCCACGTCGACGCCGATCGCGGAGACGGCGCGCAGCGCCTTCGCCACGCTGGCCGGACCGAGACCTCCGCCGAGCGTCACCGGGACCTCCCGGGCGATCGCCGCCGCGAGCTCGATGGCGGCCCGGCGGCCGGTTCCGCCCGGGTAGACGCCGCCGGCCGTGTCGAGGAGCACGCGGGCGGCGCCGGCGTCGAGGTAGGAGCGAGCCCGTTCGACGAACCGGCCGGCGTCCGCGGCGGCCGCGCCCTCGCCGTCGGCGGGCAGGTGGAGGACCTTCCACGCCGGCCGGTGGAGCTCGCGGAGCAGCTCGGGCGGCTCGTGTCCGCTCAGCTGCAGGGCATCCGCGTCGAGCGCGGCCGCGATGTCGTCGAGCTCGGCCGCCGAGCGATCGACCGTGATGGCGACGATGCGCGGGCGGCGATCCGGCGGAGCGGCGGACCGGGCCAGGGTCGCCAGCGCGGCCGCTTCATCGATGCTGAGGGCCCTGGGCGTGCCGGGCACCAGGTTGAGCCCGATCGCATCCGCCCCCGCCCGCACGGCGGCGAAAATGCCCTCGCGGTCGGTCACGCCGCAGATCTTCACCTCGGCCCGGCTGGCGACGTTGGCGGGATCCGTGGGCGGACGGCCGGCCGCGACGAACCGGGCGGCCTGGGCACGCGGGTCGGAGCTCCGGACGAGCGCCTCGCCCACGAGCGCAGCGTCGAAGCCGAGCGTTCGCCACGTCGCGACGGTCTCCGGCTCGCGAACGCCGGATTCGGCCACGGCGAGCCGGTCATCCGGCACCAGCTCGCGGAGCAAGGCAGCGCGCTCGGGGTCGACGAGAAGCGTCCGCAGGTCGCGGTTGTTCACGCCGATCAACCTTGCCGGCGTGGCGAGCGCCCGCTCCAGCTCCCGCTCCTCGTGGACCTCGACCAGCGGCTCGAGCCCGAGGTCGAGCGCCTGCCGCACCAGCCTGGCCAGGCGCCGGGCCGGGTGGAGGACCGCCAGCAGCAGGACGATGTCCGCGCCCGCCGCGCGCAGGAGCTCCAGCTGGCCGGGCTCGACGACGAAGTCCTTGGCCAGGACCGGCACGCCCACCGACGCGCGAACCGCCCGCAGGTCGTCGACCGA
Source organism: Chloroflexota bacterium (assembly GCA_013695255.1). Taxonomy (GTDB): domain Bacteria; phylum Chloroflexota; class Limnocylindria; order Limnocylindrales; family CSP1-4; genus JACDAV01. Next base: position 4,948 of record JACDAV010000222.1, on the reverse strand, counting down.
GCCACCGAACCAGTGCGGCTCGCACAGGACCGAGATGGCCGACGCGCCGCCGGCCTCGTAGGCGCGTGCCAGCGCGACCGGATCGAGCCCGTCCACGGCGATCGTGCCGGCCGACGGCGAGCGTCGCTTCACCTCAGCAATGAGGTGGAGGCCGGGCGCGGCGAAGCGCTCGGCGATGGGCCGCGGAGGTGGCGCGGATCGGGCGAGGCGTCGCCGGTCCGCTGCGGACAGCTCGCTCAGCTGCGCCCGGACGTCGAGACGGCGGCGGGCGGCGATCTCCGCCACGACGTCCGGCCGGCGGACGCGTCGGGCCGAGACCGACGGCCGCTCGATGACCGTCACGTGCGCGCCACGGGTGCCGCCGCCGCGATCGTGGCGGCGGCGCTCGCGTCCCTCGCGTCGTCCGCTGCCCGCTTCTCGGCCCGGAGTCGCGCCAGCAGCTCCGCCCCCAGACCGGCGTCGATCGTGAGCGCAGCGAGCTCGATCCCGGCCTCGATCGTCTCGACCCGGGCGGCCGCCAGCAGCGCAGCACCGGCGTTGAGCAGCACGACATCGCGCCGCGCGCCGCTCTCGCCACGCAGGACCGCCTCGAGGAGCCGCGCGTTCGCCGCCGGATCGCCGCCCGCGAGCGCCGACGTCGGTGCGGCGGCAAGCCCGAGGGTCCGGGCGTCGATCTCACGCCGCACGACGCCGTCGGGTGTCACGTCGTAGAGCACCCCGCTGCCGTCCAGCGGCAGCTCGTCGACGCCGGCACCGTGGACGATGAAGGCGCGCTCCACGCCGAGCCGCCGGACGACCTCCGCGACGCGCGGCGCGGCAGCGGTGTCCCCCACCCCGACGACCTGGCGGCGGGCGCCGGCCGGATTGGTCAGCGGCCCCAGGAGGTTGAACGCAGTGCGGACGCCGATCTCGCGGCGCGTCGGACCGGCATGGCGCATGGCCGGGTGGAACCCCGGCGCGAAGAGGAACGCGAACCCGTGCTCGCGGAGGGCGGCGGCGGCGCTGCCGGCGTCGTGGTCGGTCCGGACGCCGAGCGTCTCGAGGACGTCCGCGGACCCGGCCTGCGACGTGATCGCGCGGTTGCCGTGCTTGGCGACCGGCACACCGGCGGCCGCCACGACCAGCGCGGCGGCGGTCGAGATGTTGAACGTGCCGCTCCGGTCGCCGCCGGTGCCGCAGGTGTCGATCGTGCCCTCGGGCGCCTCGACGCGCACCACGCGCTCGCGCATGGCGGCGGCGAACCCGGCCAGCTCGTCGATCGTCTCCCCGCGCATCCGGAGCGCGACGAGGAGCGCGGCCAGCTGCGCGGGGGTCGCCTCGCCGTCCATCACGGAGCCCATCGCGAGACGGGCCTCGTCCATGGAGAGGGTCGCTCCGTCGACGACGGACGCCAGCGCGGCTCGCACGGCGTCGCTCATCGCTCGGCCTCTGCGGCCCGCGGCTGGGCCGGCTGCGTCGCCGCGAGCTCGGTCACCGCGGGGTCGGGCGTCTCGGGCAGACCGGCCGTCGCGAACGTGCCACTCGCGGCGTCGAGCCTCGAGGCCTCGCCCTCGCCCGCGAGCCGCAGGAAGTTCGCGAGCAGGTGCGGTCCCTCCGGCGTCAGGACGGACTCCGGGTGGAACTGGACGCCCTCCATCGGCAGCCCGACGTGGCGGATGCCCATGATCACCCGGTCGACCTCGCTCATCGCGGTCACCCGGAGCTCCGCCGGGAGGGTGGCGGGATCGACCGCGAGCGAGTGGTAGCGGGCCGCGAGGAACGACGGTGGCATCCCCTCGAGGAGCCCGCTGCCGTCGTGCGTCACCTCCGAGGCCTCGCCGTGGACGAGCGTCGGCGCGCGGACAATCGCGGCCCCGTACGCGGCCGCCATCGACTGCATCCCGAGGCAGACCCCGAGGAGCGGGATCCGCCGCTCCGCCGCGACCCGGATGGTGTCCACGGAGACGCCGGCATCGTCCGGATCGCCCGGCCCGGGCGAGATGACGATCCCCCGGAGGTCCGCGCTCGCGTCCGACGCCAGCTCCTCGACGCCCGCGCGGTCGATCGCGTCGTTGCGGATCACCCGGACCTCCGCCCCGGCCGCCTGGAGGGCCTGGACGAGGTTGAAGGTGAACGAGTCGTAGTTGTCGACCACGAGGATCACGAAACCGGCTCCAGCTCCGGCTCGGCCGGGTCGATCGGGTCGATCGGGTCCGCCGGGTCGGCCGGGTCGGCTCGCCGGGCATCGGGCACCCCGGCTGCCATCTCGATCGCCCGGCGCAGGGCGGCGGCCTTATGCTCGGTCTCCTCGAACTCCTTCTCCGGCACGCTGCCGGCCACGATCCCGGCACCGGTGTGGACGTGCGCCCGAGCCTCGCGGAGGACCGCGCTCCGGATCGTGATCGCGGTGTCCAGGTTGCCGTCGTAGCCGAGGTAGCCGACCGCGCCGCCGTACAGCCCCCGCCGCTCGCCCTCCGCGGCGGCGATCAGCTGCATCGCCCGGATCTTGGGAGCGCCGGACAGCGTCCCGGCCGGGAAGACCGCCCGAAGCGCGTCGAGCGCGTCGAGCTCCGGGCGCAGGCGGCCCTCCACGTGCGACACGAGATGGAGCACGTGGCTGTACCGCTCGACCTCCATGTACTTGCTGACCGTCACGGTGCCGGCCCTCGCAACCCGTCCCAGATCGTTCCGGCCGAGGTCGACGAGCATCACGTGCTCCGCCCGCTCCTTCGGATCGCGCTGGAGCTGCTCGGCGAGGATCGCGTCCTCGCGGGCGTCCGCGCCGCGCGGCCGGGTGCCGGCGATCGGGTGCGTGGTCAGCCGGTCGCCCTCGACCCGGAGGAGGAGCTCCGGGCTGGCGCCGACGACCTCGAACTGCGGTGTGCGGACGAGGAAAAGGTAGGGCGACGGGTTGACTCGGCGCAGCGCGCGGTAGATGGCCACACCGTCGAGCGGGCGGTCCGTGCCGGGATCGGCCGGCAGATCGAACGACTGGCGTCGGGCGAGGACGACCTGGATCGCCTCTCCGGCCGCGATCGCGTCCTTGGCCACCTCGACCGCGCGGACGTACTCGTCGCGCCCGAGGCTGGCACTGACGGCCTCCGCTCGGATCGGGGCGGCGGCACCCGCGGGGCCATCGGTCCGCCGGGCAGCCCGGACCGCGAGCTCACCGGCACTCGGGCGAGCGGTCCGCTCCAGCGCGTCGAAGATGGCCTGCTCGGCGATGCGGTAGCGGCCCTCGAAGTCCGGGGCCTCGGCGTGCAGCGAGGCGATCGCGCTGAGAGTGTGCGTCAGGTGATCGAAGACGAGGACGAGGTCCGTCTCGATGAAGGCGGCCGTCGGCATGCCGATCGGGTCGCGCGCCAGCAGCGGGACCGTTGGCTCGAACGAGGACACCGCGTCGTACGCCAGGGCGCCGACCGCGCCGCCAGTGAAGCGTGGCATCCCCTCGACCGGCTGCACACGGCGCCGAGGCACGAAGCGGCGGATCGCCTCGAGCGGATCCGGCGCCTCGTCGACGTCGAAGGGAAGGTCCGGGGTGTACTCGGGGACCGTGACGGGCCGAGTCTGGACGCGCGCCACGCCGTCCCGAACCTCGAGCAGCCGGCGCGGCCCGATGCCGAGGAAGCTGTAGCGGCCGAGACGCTCGCCGCCCTCGACGGACTCGAGGAGGTAGGCCGGCGTCGTGCCGTCGTCGAGGCGGAGGAAGGCACCGATCGGCGTCTCCAGGTCAGCCGGGCGGGTGGCACGAAGCAGCACCGTGTCTGCCGTCGCGGCGTGGCGCCTGGCCTGGGCCAGGCTGAGCGGATCGGTTGTCGTCATCGCGGGCGCCTCCGGGTGCGGCTCGACGGTGGTCGCGCCGTCCGAGAATCAAGAACGACCTTCGTCTCCGGGACGAAAGGTCGTGCCTTCCGCGGTGCCACCCTCGTTCGGCGATGCCGCACTCGACTGACCGAAGGACCACCGCCTCACGCGGTCGCCGATCGGCGCTGCCCTCTATCGCTGGCGCTCTGCGCCGGAGCCTACTGGCGGCTTCGACGCGCCGGGCGTCGACTCGCGTTGGGTCCGGAGGCTCACGGGTCCATTCCCCGCCGTCGCCGCCCCGGCTCGCACCAGCCACCGGGTCTCTGGGCCGACGGACGACGGGTACTCGTCCCGATCATCGCCGCTGTTCGTGATGTGGCCGGGAGTCTAGGCGCGGCTCCCGACGGGCGTCAAGCGAGGGCCGGTGCCGGTCGTGGGGTCGGATCGCCGCCATGCTCGACGTGACCCGCTGCACGCTCGTGGATAATAAGGACGGCCGCTCGGGGAGCCCAGCGGCGTCTGCACTCGGAGGGATCATGGCCAGACTCTGGCGCACGGGTTTCTTGCTCGTCCCCCTCGCGTTCCTCATCCAGGCCGCTGCATTCCTCGTTGCAGGCTACGAGGCGGTGGGCCTGCTGTTCGGTCTCGCAGCGGTCCCGTTTCTCCTGTTCGCCGCGGCGCGCGCGTCCTCCCGGCCTGCCACCCGCAGGGATTGACCGGCCGCTCAATCGCCAGCCGCTCAACCCAGGTCCGCCGCCGGACGGTGGCGGCGGAGGAGATCGGCCCGAGGCAGCGCGCGGCGGGGATTCACGATCGCCAGGTGCTCCGGGGCACCCCATGGAGCCTTGCGTGACAGGCCGCGCACATTGCGCTAACCTTGCGCCAGTCCACTGGCACGAGCAGAAGGCCCCCTGAAAACCGAAGATCGGCCGCCCCCCAGCAGACACCCGATCCCTCGGCCCGGGTCGCGCTCACCGACCCTGCCTTTGCCCAGCCCCTTCGTTGCGGTCGTGGCCCAGCCACGCCATTCCTCGTGCTTGTCCGTCTGCCTGGGTGGCCCATCCATCGCTCGTCGCGGCTCACCCGCGGCGTCCTGGCAGATAGGAGCTCCATTGCAGGTAGCCGCACGCGCTCGAACCGTGGCCTTCGCCGCCCTCGCCGGCGT
>JACDAV010000243.1 GCA_013695255.1 Chloroflexota bacterium | reverse complement strand
GTCAGCTGCACTCCACCGGCTCGGGGCTGGGGTGCGCGTCCGCGGGATCCGGCGCCGGCCCACTCGACAGCGGCTCAGCCACCACCTGGAGCTTGGGCACGGTGCCGCGGGGTCCCTCGGAGGTCTGGAGCCAGAGTTGCTCGTGGTCCGCGTTGAGCGCCTTGTCCAGATCCGTCTGGTGGCGCCGGACCTCGGTGATCTCGTAGAGGAAGAGCTGCTCGTCGTCCGTCCAGACCTGGACGATCATGCCGAGCATGCCGGCGCCGTCGCGCACCTCCGACTGGCGGAGCAGCGGCAGGAACATCCCCTCGCGAGCGTGCGCGTAGAGATAGATCGCCCGGTCCTCGCCCGGCTGCCCCAGCTGCTCGTGCTGGAGAAACATGGCAACGCCGCACAGCGGGTACTCGTTCGGCCCGCCCGGTGGCCGGATGATCGGCAGGTCGATCTGCAGCGCGGGGACGGCCAGACGCGTCGCCACCCGCACCACGGGGGCCGAGGGCCTGGCGCTGGCCGACGCGGATGGCGCGACCGACTCGGACGGCGCGACCGACACGGACGGTGAGCGCGATGGCGTCGCCGGCGATGGCGTCGCCGGCCGGGCGCTGATCGACGGCGGCGGGTCCGACGGGAGCACGCCGGCCGTGGCCGGGACGGTCAGCGTCACGAGCCCGGCGGTCACGAGGGCGACCCCGGCCGCGGTGAGGAGCGCCGGGATCAGGCGGGTGCGGACGGCGTTCAGCAGTCTGTCCATCGGAGGTGTGAGCCTAGCAGCCGGCCGGCGAGCGGCCCACGACCGCTTGGTACTGGTACCCTCGCGGCCATGTCCTCCCGTCTCCCGGTGATCGCCGGGCTGGTGTCGGGTGTGGTCGCGGCCGCGGGTCTGCTGGTGCTCGTCGTCAACCTCGCGCCCGAGCCGGGGACCGGGTTCGCCAGCCCCACGCTGCCATCAATCGAGGCCAGCGCGTCCCCGTCCTCGTTCGCGTCGGCCCCGGCCCCCATCGACCCGTCGGCTTCGTCGCCGAGCTCGTCGACGGCGGCGACACCAGCGCCGACGAAGGTCAGCCCGAGTGGCGCGGCCGCGGCGTTTCATGTCGGCGAGCCGCCGCCGCCCCTCGTGGTGCCGCAGCTCGGCGGCGGCACGATCGATATCTCGTCGCTCCGCGGCAAGCCCGTGTGGGTCAACTTCATGGCCACCTGGTGTCCGCCGTGCGCGGACGAGCTGCCGCTGATGAACGGCTACGCGGCCCGGTACGCGGACGAGGGACTGGTCGTCGTCGCGATCGACGTGCGCGAGGAGGAGGGCACCGTCACCCCGTTCGTCCGGGCCCTCGAGGTGACGTTCCCGGTTGGCCTGGACAGGGACGGGACGGCTCAGCGCGCCTGGGAGGCGATGGCCCTGCCGGTCCACTTCTGGATCGACGCCGACGGCGTCGTGCGCGAGGGCGCTCTCGGCGGGATCGGGCCGGACATCATGGCGGACGGCCTGCGGGCGATTCTCCCGGGCGTGGAGGTGACGCCCTGACCGGGACGAAGGCCCCGCGACCGGGACGATGGCCCCGCGACCGGGACGATGGCCTCGTGACCGGGTCGAACCGGGCGCCAGCCGCGCCATCCGGGCCGGCGACGACCGGCCTCGCGGCCGCCCGGTCGCGCGCGATCGACCTGCTGCGTGCCCCGAGCCCGCTCCTCGTCGTGACCGATTTCGACGGGACGCTCGCGCCAATCTCGCTGGACCCGGAGGCCACGGCCATCGAGCCGCTGGGCCGGACCGCCATCCGGCGGCTCGCCCGCCTGGCTGCGGCGCGGCCGGAGCGGCTCGCGCTCGTCGTCCTGTCCGGACGGCTGGCCGCGGACGTGGCGGGGAGGGTCCGGGTCGGTGGCGTCCGCTACCTCGGCAACCATGGGCTGGAGTCCGGGATGCTGCCCCGCAGCCGTCGAGCCGAGGCCCTCCAGGTCGCCGCGGACGCTGCGTTTCGCCACTGGCAGGCGCCCACGGCCGCGGTCGCCGATGCGGTGCTGGCGGCGCTCGGCCGGCCGGGCTGGCTCTTCTTCGAGGCCAAGGGCCCGACGGTGGCGTTCCACTTCCGCCAGGCTCCGGACCCGGACGTGGCACGGGTCGCCGTCATCGAGGCCATCGAGGCCGCCGAGCGGGCGCTGGGCGTGGAAGGGCTCGTCCAGGTCGAGGGACGCCGGGTGGTCGAGCTCAGGCCGAACGGAGCGGGCGGCAAGGGAGCCGCGATGAGGCGCCTGATCGAGCACCATCGCCCGGGCGGCGTGCTCGTGCTGGGTGACGACGTGAGCGATGCCGAGGCGTTCGCCGTCGTTCGAGAGGCACGGGACCGGGGCACGATCGCCGGCCTGGCCGTCGTCGTCCACGGGGCGGGCGAGACGGCGCCCGCGATCCGGGCCGCCGCCGATCTCGAGCTGGCCTCCCCACGCGAGGCCGCCCGGCTGCTCTCGTCAGTCGCCGCGGGGCTGGAACGAGAGGCGGCCGGCGGCTAAACCGTCTCGCCTTCGACGCGACGCACCGTGTCACGCAGGCGGCGCGACGGCGGCACCACGCCGCGGCGGACCGCCGCCAGGTCGCGCAGCTGCCGCGTGAGCCACCAGTCCAGGTCCTCGTGCCGGACGCTGGCGCGCAGGCGCCGCAGCCGCGCCCGGCGCTCGGCGAGCGGCATCGCCAGGCCC
>JACDAV010000202.1 GCA_013695255.1 Chloroflexota bacterium | reverse complement strand
GGATGGCAAGCGCGGCACGGACCGCCCGCTCCGGGTCGTCCTCGTGGGCGACGGGCGCGCCGAACAGCGCCATCACGGCGTCACCGATGAACTTTTCGACCGTTCCCCCGAAGCGCTCGAGCTCCGTGCGCAGCCGCGCGTGGTACGGCGCCAGGAGCGCGCGGACATCCTCGGGGTCCATCCGTTCGGCCTGGGCCGTGAACCCGACCAAGTCGGCGAAGACGACCGTGACGACCTTGCGCTCCTCGTGTCGAGGCGCCGCAGCCGCCAGGGGAGCGGCGCAGCTCGGGCAGAACCGGAAGCTGTCCGGGCTCGTCGTGCCGCAGCTCGAGCAGACGGTCATCGTCGCGAGTCTACGACGCCGGTCAGTGCGTCAGCGACGGGCCAGCACCCGTGCTCGTAGGCCAGCCGCCCCACCGATATGTCCTTGGCGCCAGCCGCCCCCGACCGATATGTCCCTGGCGCATCAGAATTGAGCTCAGCGTGCACGGTGTGCGTCCCGGACTGCAGCCCCGGATGCGCGGCCCCTCGTGCTCACCCCGACTCTGAGTCACCAGCCGCATCAGCCTGACTCCCCAGCCCGCCCAGTGGCGCGCCAGCCCGCCCAGTGGCGCGGGCGGGCGGGAAGCCTCCGGACGACCGGTTCGCCCCCGGACCCGGGACGACCGCCGCACTTCGCGGCCTGCGGGGAGCCGCTACAGTGGCCGGACCGTTGGAGCGGTACCGGGGTCGATCACGCCCAGCACCCCCGGAGTACGCTGACGCCCCGAGAAACGACACACAGGGAGCACACGTGGCCTGCTCACGCTGCGGAACGGACAACCGCGCCGGGGCGAAGTTCTGCGTCGAGTGCGGCGCGGCACTGGCGGCGGCCTGCCCGTCGTGCGGCAGCCCGGTCGAGGCCGGCGCGAAGTTCTGCCCGGAGTGCGGTACGCGCCTGACGGACGCGGCCGCCCCCGCGCCGCCGCTGCCCGGGCCCGAAGCGCTGCCCGCCACCGAGCGCCGCCTCGTCAGCGTCCTCTTCGCCGACCTCGTCGGCTTCACGACGCTGGCCGAGGGGCGCGACTCGGAGGCCGTTCGCGAGCTCCTCGGACGCTACTTCGAGCGCGCGTCGGAGATCGTCGGCCGGTATGGCGGCACGGTCGAGAAGTTCATCGGCGACGCGGTCATGGCGGTCTGGGGCACACCCGTCTCCCATGAGGACGACGCAGAGCGCGCGGTTCGCGCTGCGCTGGATCTCGTCGACGCGGTGCGGGAGATCGGTGACGACGCCGGCTCGCGGGCGCTCCAGGCGCGCGCGGGGGTCCTCACCGGCGAGGCGACGGTGACGCTCGGCGCACACAACCAGGGGATGGTGGCCGGCGACCTGGTCAACACCGCGAGCCGGCTGCAGGGCGTCGCCGAGCCCGGGACCGTTCTCGTCGGCGACGCCACGCGCCGAGCGGCCGAGGGGGCGATTGCGTTCGAGGCGGCAGGCGATCGGTCGCTGAAGGGCAAGGCGACGCCCGTTCCGGCGTTCCAGGCGCTGCGCGTCGTCGCGACGGTCGGCGGTGCCCTGCGGACGGGCGCGCTCGAGCCGCCCTTCGTCGGCCGCGAGACCGAGTTCCGGCTGCTCCGCGAGCTGTTCCACGCGACGGGCCGTGAGCGACGAGCTCGGCTCGTCTCGCTCACCGGCCAGGCCGGCATCGGCAAGAGCCGGCTGGCGTGGGAGTTCCAGAAGTATCTCGACGGGATCCGCGAGGTGCTGTGGTGGCACCACGGCCGGTCGCCGGCATACGGCGAGGGCGTCACCTTCTGGGCGCTCGGCGAGATGGTGCGCAAGCGCGCCGGCCTCGCGGAGGGCGACGACGAGACGACCAGCCGGGCGCGCGTCGCCGAGGTGATCGCAGAGCATGTCGGCGACGAGAGCGAGCGCGTGTTCGTCGAGCCAGCGCTTCTCGCTCTGCTCGGGCTCGGTGACGTGCCGCCCGGCGGCCGTGATCGCCTGTTCGCGGGGTGGCGGCTGTTCCTCGAGCGTCTCAGCGAGACGGCGACGGTCGTGCTCGTCTTCGAGGACATCCAGTGGGCGGACGACGGCCTCCTCGACTTCATCGAGCACCTCCTCGAGTGGAGCCGGAGCTATCCAATCCTCGTCGTCACGCTCGCCCGGCCGGACCTCCTCGACCGGCGTCCAACCTGGGGCGCGGGCGCCCGGTCGGCCAGCCTCGCGCTCGGGCCGTTGGGCGAACCCTCGATGCGCGAGCTGCTCGGCGGCCTCGTGCCCGGTCTTCCGGAGCCCGCGATCCGGTCGATCCTCGGGCGGGCGGACGGGATCCCGCTGTACGCCGTCGAGACGGTCCGGATGCTCGTCGCCGACGGACGGCTCGAGCCCGACGGGGATGGTCGTTTCCGCCCGACCGGAAAGCTGGCCGGTCTCGAGGTGCCAGCCACGCTCCAGGCGTTGATCGCGGCGCGGCTCGACGCCCTCGACCCGGCCGAGCGGAGCCTGCTGCAGGACGCGTCGATCCTGGGCAAGACGTTCAGCGTCGATGCCCTTGCCGCCGTCAGTACCGTGACGACCGGCGATCTCGAGCCGAGGCTTCGCGCGCTCGTCGCGCGCGAGCTCCTCGAGCTCGACACGGATCCCGCGTCGCCCGAGCGGGGCCAGTACCGCTTCGTCCAGGCGTTGATCCGGGAGGTCGCATACGCGACCGTCGCCCGCCGCGACCGGCGGCGCCGGCATCTGGCGGCCGCCCGCTTCTTCGAGGCCCGCGGCGAGGAGGAGCTCGCTCCGGTGCTTGCGAGCCACTACCTCGACGCGTACCGCGCGGCGCCGGACGGACCGGAGGGCGATGCGGTGCGGGCGCAGGCCCGGATCGCGCTGCGCGCGGCGGCGGATCGCGCCACGGCGCTCGGGTCGTATGCCGGGGCCGTCACGTACCTGGAGCAGGCATTGGAGCTCGGCGCGCTCGAGCCGAGCGACGAGGCCGAGCTCCTCGAGCGGGCCGGCACGGCGGCTGACCTGGGCGGGCAATACGACCATGCCGCTGCACTGCTGACCCGTGCGGTCGACAGGTGGCGCGACGTCGGGGATCGGGTGAGAAGGGGACACGCGACGGCCGCGCTCGGCCTCGTACTGTCCAACGGCGGGCACGGCGTCCGGGCGCTCGAGCTCCTGGAAGCCGCCCGCACTGACTTCGCCGGGGAAGAGAACGAGGTCGCGCGCACGCCGATCGTCGCGCGCATCGGTCAGCTGCAGGTACGTCGGGGCTTGGCACTGCCGGCTCTCGAGGCGGCCGAGGAGGCCCTGCCGATCGCGGAGCGTCACCGCATGCTGGAGCTGACCGTCGATGCCCTCATCACCAAGGCATCGGCGATGGGCTACGTCGGCCGTTACTTCGAAGGCATTGCGCTGATCGACGGGGCCCTCGCGATGGCGACGGCCCGAGGGCTGGTGCCGCAGCAGATGCGGGCGCTGGTCAACGCCGTCGTCACCCGGATCGACGAAGACCCCTGGGGAGCGTACGAGCTCGGGCTCGAGTCGATCAGTCAGGCGCGGCGGTTCGGCGTTCGGCCGGCCCTCGTATTCTGCGTCCTCAACACGTCCGAGATCGCCCAGCGGGTCGGCGAATGGGATCGTGCGGACACCGCCATCGAATCGCTGCTTTCGCTCGACCTCGATCCGAGCGACCATCTCCTGACGCTGTCCAGGGCCGGCGCGCTCGCTGTCTCTCGCGGAAACCTCGACGACCCGCGCCTGGTCGAGTTCCTGCACAGCGCCCCGGCGCACGAGGACCGCGCGGTGGCGCTGCACCATGCGGACGTGACCATGGTGCAGACCTTCCTGAGCGGTGATTTCGCGACTGCCTATGGGATTGCCGTCGAGCAGGCGCGGACCGATGTCCTGAACGCTCCGTCATCCTTCGAGCGGGCCAGCCGCGCGGCACTGTGGATGGGCGACCTCGGCGCCGCCCGCACGGTCGTCACCGAGTTCAGGGCGCTCGGCCGGTCGGCGGCATTCCCGGCCGCCGAGCTGGCGGCCGCCGAGGCCGCGGTCCTTGCGCTCGAGGGCCGCCGAGCCGAGGCTCTCGAGCGATACCGGGACGCGTTCCGGCGCTACCGGGACCTGCGGCTCGCCTTCGACGGCGCGGTGGTCCAGCTCGATGCGGCGAAGGCGCTCGGCGTCCACACGCCGGAAGGCGCGAGTGCCGCGGCCGAGGCGCGCGCGGTGTTCGAGCGCCTGGGCGCACGACCGTACCTCGAGATGCTCGATGGGCTCGTGGCCGGAGTGGACGGGCATCGCCGGCCGATCCGCCAGCGCGCCGCGGAGGCCACGCCGCGGTAGCGGCGGCGTCGAGCATCCGCCACGTCGGTCCATGCGAGATTCGACGATTCTCGGGCAGCACGCCGCACGGCAGCTGGATCAGTACTTCGAGTGGGTCCTCGTGGACACCAACGCTGACGGCGCCGCCGAGACGTGGCGGGCCAATGTCGGTCCGCCCGGCCACACGGCGACCGACGAGGCGGCGCGGCAGGTCGCGGCCCTCAGCGCGTTCCAGATCCTGCAGGGCGGCGGGGTCCCCATCTTCGGCCCGCTCGCCTGGCCGGTGGGCGGGTAGGCGTTGCCACCGTCGCCGTGACCGCCGCTCGAACCGAGTGGCTCGCCGTACGAGCGGTTACGCGGCGGATCTGTTCGGGGCGGCTCCGTCGATGCCCGTCACGAACGAGACCATCATTTCCTGCGCCTGCTCGTCGCTCATGCCGTGCTGTGTCAGCGACTGCCACGTCTCGAACGCCATCGCATGCGCGACCGCCGCGCGAACCTGGGCATCGGTCGCCTCGTCGACCGCCAACCGGGTAGAGGCGAAGGTCCCGTAAGGCACGCATCGACCTGAGGTCCTCGCGGATAAGCCGCCTGCGATCGAAAGATGGGGCCGATGCCCGATGCCCAATCAACCGGCGCTCCGTAGGTTCGACGCAGTCGCACAGGGCCCGCGGCACATCCAGACCACATACCTGACAGGAGCTACTCGCTGTGAACGTCATCACCAAGCGCTTCGCCATGTCCGTCTTCGCGGCCTTGGTCCTCTCCAGCGCCTTCCTCGGGCGGCCGGGACCGGCTGCCGCCGCGACGGAAGCGAGCGTGAACGGCTGCACCGTCACGCCAGCGTCTCCCTACCTCGCCTGGGTGGACGGCGTGAAGTACGCCTACGCCAATGTCTACGTCTACTGCTGGGTCAGCCGGACCGGGATCGTGAACGCCCAGATCATGGAGGACGATGGCGTCAGTGACGACGCGGTTTCCGGGCTCGGCAGCGCGAGCTTCTCGATCTTCGCGGGCCAGACGCGCAAGGTCCTGACCATTCGTGGTCGATGCTCGAACTTCGACTTCGGCTCCGCCGAGGAGCTGTACAACAAGGCGAGGATCAACATCGGCGGCCTGAACTCCGCGTGGGCCAACACCTCCAACGTCAGCACGACCTGCTGACGCCCCTTCGCCTCGACTCCGGCCGGCGATCATCTGGATCGCCGGCCGCTGCTTCGTGCCGCGAGCAACGCCGACGGGCGGGACGCTCTCACCCGCGGCCGACCGAGCAGATGCGCGTCGTTCAGCTGACGCCCCGCGGCTCGGGCTGCTCGATCGTGTTCGGCGATCTGCCGTCCCAGCGCGAGATGCCACCCGGCTCGATGCGCGGCCTGCAGCTGGTGGTGGCGGACGCCCACGCGGCGCGCCAGGAGCTCGTCGACCGGGGCGTCGAGTGCAGCGAGATCATGGTCGTCGACGAAGGCGACGGCGGGACCTTTGTCGGCTTCAGCGACCCCGACGGCCACACCTGGGCGGTCCAGGAGCTCAAGGTCCGCGCCGACAAGCCCTTGATCCCGGTCGAGCACCGAGACCGCTTCGGCGCCTGACAGTCATTCGCACGGCGGGGCCGGGCCGTATGCTCGCGGTGAAGAGGACGGGCGCCACGACCGGCCAGGGAAAACTCCCGCCACGTCACCTAGCTCTGGGAGGCTCGTGTGGGCACTCTGCAACGCTCCTTGGTTCGCGCGGCACCGACAGCGGTGTTCGGCGTGTTTGTCCTGACACTTACGGTGCTGGGCGCCGATCCAACTCCAACGCCAACCCCTGCCGGGAATCGACCAGGAGATGGAGCGGTCGACCCGGCTCTCTTTCCTTTTCTGGTTCTTGGCGTGGTGATCAGCATCATCATTCCGGCCGCCCGGAAGGCAACGGGAAATGGACAGGGAATCAGCGGTGCCGGACAACGGCTGTTGGACTTCATCAGGCCGTACACGCCGTGGGCAATTCTGTCCGTCGCGGTCGCGATTGCCCTGATGTTCCTGTTGGAGAAGGAGATCAGCACGCAGGTCGCGGCGTTTGTTGCCGGCTACAGCTGGGACTCCACGGTGCAGAAGTTCAGCGGCAAGCCATAAGAGCACGAGGAAGTCGCGCTAGTCCGCACGCAAGGACGGGCGCGCGCCCAGCGGCGCCAAGTGCCCCGGCCTCAGCTCGCCTGGTCGGGCGCCATCGGCGTCATGAGCTGGAAGTAGTTGTCGTCCGGGTCGGCCAGCGTCGCGATCCAGGAGTCGGGGTAGCCCTCGAACGTGTAGGGCTCCCGGACGACGATCGCGCCGGCCGTCTTCAGGCGCTCGAACTCGCCCTTGACGTCCGGCGTCTCGATGTTCCAGATGAGCCGGCCCGGCTGGGCGTTCTTGCCCGTGACCTCGTCGTGCGCTCCGACGGTGATGAATCCGGACCCGATCTGC
>JACDAV010000197.1 GCA_013695255.1 Chloroflexota bacterium | reverse complement strand
GGCGAGGAAGGCGCTGCCGGTGCGCTGGGTCGCCGGCCCCTTGCCGGGCTCGATCTCGCCCGCGGCGACGGACCAGCGCATCCTGGGTGGCCGCGGGTGACGGAGGCTTGCCCGCAGGACGGCCGTCATCGGCTCCGCGTCCGGCCGCAGCAGGCCCTGGAGTTCGTCGCCCTGGGTGAAGCCGAACGGCGCGATGCGCCTGTCGCCGTACGCGTCGTCGAGCTCGCCGCAGAGGCGGCGCAACCAGGCGGACGAGGCCGGCCCGGCCGACCGCGAGCCGATCACGTCCCCGAGCACCACGATCCCCCGGCGTGTCATCCGCGCGAGGCTATCAACATGGGAGGTAGCCGTCAATGGCTACAGGGCGACCGAATAGCCGGGATCGTCTATCCCGTGGCCACCGCCCGCGCCCCCTCGGCCCCCATCGAGCGAGCCACCGCGTCGAAGGCGGCGCGGTGAGCCGGGCCGGAGAAGTCGAGGAACGGGTCCGGCTCGATCACCCGCTCCTCGACGCCGCCCGCCGTTCGTACGTAAACGACCGGGTAGATCGCGCCGGATCCGTCGGCCTCGAGGGTCAGGATCACCGCGTCCGGCCCGTCCTCGTCGAGCGCATCGGCCAGCGGGGCGATCCCGCGGTCGGCGAAGCCCCCGTCCGGCTCCCTGGTCGCCACCCAGGCCAGGTAGGCCTTCTGGTGCCACAGCTCCGGGCTGGTCGAGGCCTCCTGGGCGAGGCGGTCGGCGAGGTCCGCCCCGGCCATCGCCTTCGAGGCGACGGGCCGGTCGAACCTGGTGCACGCGAGGTGTTCGGCCAGCACCCGGGCGTTGTAGCGGGCGCCGTGGACGGCCCCGGAGTTCGAGGGGATGCCGTGCTTCTTGAGCCCGGGTGCTCCCTGGGTCAGGGTCCCGGCAAAGTAGACACCCGGCAGGGTGGCGCTCTCCCACCACGGGGTCTGGGCCGGGATCCGGCTCGAGCCCACGGTCGCGACGCCGAGCGCCGGGAGATCCAGCAGCGGCGCGACGAAGCCGGTGGCGGCGATGACGTCGTCCGCCTCGAGCGTGAGATCCGGTCCGCCATCGGTCCGGCGGAGCGAGACCCGGAACGCCCCCTCGCCGGCCCGCTCGACCCGCTCGATCGCGGCATCGAGCACCGAGACGCCGCCGCCCAGCACGTGGTCCTCGAACGGCTGGACGTAGCGGGCGCGGACGCCCACCAGCGAGCGCGTGTTGACGGACAGGCGGGCGGGCGATGGGGAGGCGAGCGTGATCTGCCGCGCCCACGGCAGCAGCCCCGTGGCCAGCTCGAAGCCGGAGTTCTGCTTGCCCGCGATGAACACGCGCCGGCCGGCATAGGTGTCCGCGGCGCGGGTGTCGGCGTAGTGCGCCCCGAGATCCAGCCCGGGCGACGGGGGGACCAGCGGCTCGGCGATGCCGACGGCGAAGACGGCAATCGGGGTTCGGTACGTACCGTCCGTCGTCTCGAGGACGAACCGCCGCCCGCCGGCATCCTCCTCGATCCGGGTGCCGGTCCAGCGGCACTCGTAGCGGATCAGGATCCGGGTGCCGGAGGCGAACGCGGCGAGATTCCGCTCCATCTCCGGGCGGGAAGGGAAGTAGGAGCTGCCGTCCATGAAGCGCGGCATCAGCGCGACGTGCTCCGGCTCCTCGGACACCAGGCTGTTCCAGTCGTGACGCTCGTACTCGCGTGACGCTGTGGGCGACGGCGCATACGGCTTCGTCCACGAGAGGAGGCGCTGGAAGAACGGCCAGCGGCGGAACATGCCGCCCGGAGCCGGATCGGCCGAGATGACCGCGTGCGGCACCTGGAGGCGCCCCAGGGCGTACGACAGCTGGAGCGCGCCGGGACCGCTCCCGACCACGACCAGGGGGTAGTCGCCGGGCGGGAAGGGCCGATCGTCCGGCGCGGCCTTCGACGCCGGCGACCTGCTCAGCTCCGCCACCGGTTGGCGTTCCGCAGGCGGCGCGCCTGGGCCTGGAGCATCCGGTACATGACCTGCGGATGGCCGATCAGGAAGGCCTCCACGTCCGG
>JACDAV010000190.1 GCA_013695255.1 Chloroflexota bacterium | reverse complement strand
CTCGCCAACGCGACGCTGGCGGAGATGGAGACCTTCGCGGCCGGGCTGCTGCCCACCAACGCGCTTGATTACTATGCCTCGGGGGCCCGCGACGAGCAGACGTTCCGCGGCAACCTGTCCGCCTGGAGCCGCTGGTGGCTCGTGCCGCGGATGCTCGTCGACGTGTCCCGGGTGTCCCTGGCGACGACCATCCTCGGCCACCCGATCGCCCTCCCGATCATGGTCGCGCCGATGGCCTCGCAAGGGATGGCGCATCCGGACGGCGAGCTGGCAACCGCCCGGGCGGCAGCGGCGGCCGGCACGATCATGGTCGTGTCCACCAGCACGATGGTGCCGATCGAGGAGATCGGAGCCGTGGCCGGCGTCAACTTCTGGTTCCAGCTGTATCCCTTCAGGGACTACGAGGCGACGATCGCGATGATCGAGCGGGCCATCGCCGCAGGGGCCCAGGCCGTGTGCCTGACCGTCGACGTGGCGAGCTCATTCGATCCCAAGCGCCGGCCCCGGGGCGGCATCATCACGCCCGACTGGGTGACGTATCCGATGCACCCGCCCGCGCCCGAGACGGAGCCGGCCCTCGACTGGGCGTACGTCGACCGCCTGCGGGCGCGGATCCCGGTGCCGATCGTGCTCAAGGGAATCCTGCACCCGGAGGACGCCCGACGGGCGGTGGACGCCGGCGTGGCGGCGATCGTGGTCAGCAACCACGGCGGTCGCACCCTCGACGGGGCCATTCCGACCGCCGAGATCCTGCCCGAGGTGACCGACGTGGTGGGCGGCCGGATCGAGGTCCTGGTGGACGGTGGCATCCGGCGCGGGTCCGATGTCATCCGTGCCCTCGCCCTCGGCGCCCGCGCCGTCCTGGTTGGCCGGCCCTTCCTGTGGGGCCTGGCGATCGCCGGGGAGGCTGGACAGCGTCGCGTCTTCTCGTTGCTGCGTCACGAGCTGGAGGAGGATGCCCGCTTCTGTGGCATCTCCGACCTCACGGAGGTGCCACGGGACCTCGTGCGCATCAGCCGCCTCGGCCTGCCCTGATCGTGCGCATCACGGAGATCCGCGCCGACACCCTGTCCATCGGTCCGACCATCGTCCGGATCTTCACGGACAAAGGCCTGGTGGGCCTGTCCGAGCTGGGCTGGCACGATCCCGCCATCTTCCATGCGCATCTGGAACGGGTCATCCGCCCGCAGCTGATCGGCCATGAACCACTGCAGCCGGGCCGCCACTGGGAGCGCCTCGTGGGCGGCACGCCGGAGCTTCCCTACCCCACCTCGACCGCCTTCGCCGGCGTGATCGACATCGCGCTCTGGGACATCGTCGGCCAGGCCGCCGGCCTGCCGATCCACGCGTTGCTCGGTGGCGCCGCCAGGACGGAGATCCCGCTCTACTGGAGCGTCGGGGCCGGGTTCGGCAAGACGCCCGGCCAGATGGTCGCCGACGTCCTGCGGGGCCGTGAACAGGGCTTCGGGGCCTTCAAGATCCGGATGGACTGGGGGCCCACCCGCCAGGACGTCGACCCGCCCCGGGATCTCGAGATGGCGCGGCAGGTCCGGCAGGCGCTGGGACCTGACGCCTGGCTCGGGTTCGACGCGAACCGCGGCTATTCGGTGGGAACGGCGATCCGCCAGGGGCGGGAGCTGGAACGGCTCGGCGTCGCGCACTTCGAGGAGCCGCTCCCGGAGCACGACATGACCGGCCTGCGTGAGGTCTGCCGCGCGCTGGACGTGCCCGTCTCGACCGGGGAGCAACTCCGGGATCGGTGGGCGTTCCGCGATCTGATCGAGCTGGCCGATCCGGACATCCTCCAGCCGGACATCCTCGACGCCGGCGGACTGAGCGAGGTCGTCCGCATCTTCCAGCTCGCGGAGGTGCACGGCAAGCCGGTCATGCCCCACAGCCCCGCCGCCGGAATCCTCTCCGTCGCGAGCCTGCATGCCTACGCGACCGTCCCGTCTGCGGTCCGGCCCCACGAGTATTCGGCTGAGTTCGGCCCGCCGCCGGAGCGGATCGCCGAGCTGTTCCGGGAGCCCGCCCTGCCGGACGGGGGCATGTTCCGGCTGTCGGATCGGCCGGGCCTCGGGCTGACCCTCGACGCGGGTGTCTTCGATCGGCTGCGCCTCGGGGCCTGACGGCGGGGCGGCCTCGCGCGCCCGCGGGCGAACGTTCAGTCAGGCACCCGACCCGTCAGTCAGGCACCCGATGGGATGGCGCCCGTACCGGTGGCGGGCCAGGGCCGGAACGGCATCCCGGCGCGGAACACCTGGACGGGATCGCGCAGCGCCGCGACCGAAGCGAGGGGATCGCCATCGAGGACCAGCAGGTCGGCCGTGTGACCGGCCTGCACGAGTCCCACATCGGCGATGCCGAAGAGCGCCGCCGTGACCGTTGTCGCCGATGCGAGGGCGGCCAACGGCGTCATCCCGTGGCGGACGTACAGCTCGAGCTCGTCGACCATGTCGCCGATCGGGACGAGCGGCGCACCCCCGTCGTTCCCGGCCGCGATCCGGACGCCGGCATGGATGGCCGCCTCGAGAAACGTGACGAGGCCATCGTGCAGGGCCGAGCATTGCTCCACCACGAAGTCTGGGATCCCGGCAGCGACGCCGTGGTCGATGATCCGCCGGTCCGAGAGGATCGTGGGCACGAGCGCCGTCCCGTGCTGGAGCATGAGCTCGATCGCCTCCTGGTCGCCGCCGTGTCCGTGCTCGACCGAGTCCACGCCGGCGCGGATCGCGTTGAGCACCCCGACCCGGCTCTCCGCGTGGGCCGCCACCGGGACCTCGCGCTTGTGCGCCTCATCGACCGCCGCGGCCATCTCCTCGATGGTCAGCTGCGGCTGACCGGCCTGGCGCCCGGCGGTCA
>JACDAV010000151.1 GCA_013695255.1 Chloroflexota bacterium | reverse complement strand
CCTACGACCTGGACCTGCTCGCCGGCGTGCTCGCCCAGGATCACGACAACAACCCGAGCCGCTACAGCCTCGTGATCACGGCCGAGGGCGCGATCTGGCGGGGCGCCCGGATGGAGGCGGTCGGCGCCGCGGACGCCTTCGGGCACCGCCACAAGGCGAACGTCGGCGAGGCGCTGGCGGCGGAGCTCCGGCAGCGCACCGGCATCGAGACGCTGGCGTCCGAGCTGACCTACGACCTGCGGAGCGGCGAGCCGGACTCGATCGACTCGATGGTCGCGATCACCTTCGCCAATGTGGCGATGGATCTCGTCGAGGCCGGCGAAACCGGCCGCATGGTGGCGATCCAGGATGGCAAGTACGCCCACGCGCCCCTGCCGGACCCGGCTCTCGGACCGCGGACGGTCGACGTGGCCACGATGTACAACCCGGAGCGCTTTCGACCGCGCTACGACGGGAAGCTCGGCGATCCGATGCTCCTCGTCGGACTCCACTGATCCCGGGCGAGCCCGTCGTCAGCCGTCCAGACCGGACAGCTCGCGGATGGTCCTGGCCAGAGCGGACATGTCCTCCTCGGCATGCCCGCGACCCACGAGCCCGGCCTCCAGCTGGGCCGCGAGCGCGCTGATGGGGAGCACCGCGCCGACCTCCCGGGCGAGCTCGAGGGCGATCCCGAGGTCCTTCCGGTGCAGCTCGACCTTGAAGCCCAGCGGGTACTCGTTGGCGATCATCCGGCCACTGCGGTTGGCGAGGACCCAGCTCTGCGCCGCACCGCCGCCGAGCGCCTCGACGACCTGCTCGACGTCCAGGCCGGCCTTCATCGCCAGGACGATGCCCTCCGCCACGCCGAGGTACGTGCCCGCCAGGATCACCTGGTTGACGGCCTTGACGGCCTGACCGCTGCCGACCGGGCCGACGTGCGTGATCGTCCGGCCCATCGCCCGCAGGAGGGGCTGCGCCCGTTCCACGTCAGCCGCCTCGCCGCCGGCGAAGATCGTCAGGGTCGCGTTGCGGGCGCCTTCGCTGCCGCCCGAGACAGGCGCGTCGACGAACGCGATCCGGCGCTCGGCCAGCCGGCCGGAGAACTGGCGGGTGGCCGCGGGCGAGATCGTGGAGCAGTCGATGACCAGGAGCCCCTCGCGCGCTCCAGCAGCCACACCCTGCGAGCCGAAGAGCACAGCCTCCACGTCCGGCGTGTCCGAGACGCACACGACCACCGTGTCGGCGGCCGCCGCGACCTCCGCCGGCGAGGCAGCCAGCGTCACGCCGAGATCGACCAGGGCCGATGACCGGCCAGCGGTGCGGTTCCAGGCCGTGACCGGGAAGCCGGCCCGGGCAAGGTTGGCGGCCATCGCCCCGCCCATCGTTCCGAGCCCCACGAAGCCTGCTGGGTTCACCGATTCCTCCGCCTGCATCCGCCGACGGTCAGCATGGCATGGTCCGGAGCTGGCCGGCCCGCTCTGGCATCGCACCAAGTACGATCAGCGGCCATGGTCCAGGTCGACCCCACCCTCATTCCGCCCGACGAGGCCGCGCGCCTCGCCGCCGTTCGACGCTACGACATCCTGGACACGCCGCCGGACGGCGCCTTCGACCGGATCACGGGACTGGCGGCCCGGCTCTTCGGCGTGCCGATCGCGATCGTCAGCGTGGTCGACCACGACCGGATCTGGTTCAAGTCGCATCACGGCCTCGACGTCGAGCAGCTCGACCGGGCCCCGGGCCTGTGCGCCTCCGCCATCCTCCACGACGGTCCGTGGGTCATCAACGACGCCCCGAACGACCCGCGTGCGCTCGCCAACCCGCTCGTCGCCGGGGACTTCGGGCTCAAGTTCTATGCCGGCGTGCCGCTCCAGACGGCCGATGGCCACAACCTTGGCACCCTGTGCATCCTCGATTTAAAGCCACGGGAGCTGACCCCGGCCGAGTCGGCCACCCTCCAGGACCTCGCCGGCATGGTGCTGAGCGAGCTCGAGGTCCGTCTCGCGAGCCGACGCGCGCTCGCGCGGGCAGACGAGCAGGTCAAGCTCCAGGACGCCTTCATGGGCATGCTCTCGCACGAGCTGCGGACCCCGGTGACGACGATCTACGCCGCGGCCCAGATCCTGTCGGGCAACCCGGCCATCCAGGCGGACGCCCAGGCCCGTGACCTGTTCCCGGACATCACCTGGGAGTCCGAGCGCCTCCTCGGACTGATCGAGGACCTCCTCGTGCTCACCCGGCTCGAGCAGGGTCGGCTGGCGGCGAGTCGCGAGCCGGTGCTGCTGCAGCGCGTGGTCCCCAAGGTCGTCGATCATGAGCTTCGACGGTGGCCCGGCCGCCACGTGGACCTCGAGGTCCCGGCGGATCTGCCGCCGGTCGCGGCCGATGAGCTGTATGTCGGGCAGATCGTCGGCAACCTCCTGTCCAACGCGCTGAAGTACAGCTCGCGCGAGACGGACGTCCACGTGGCGATGCGCCAGGTCGACGGCGAGGTCGAGGTCCGGGTGCGCGACCGCGGCATCGGCCTCTCGCCGGAGAGCCGGGAGGCGATCTTCGAGCTGCTGGTGAGAACGCCCGAGGCGTCACGGTACGCAGCCGGCGCCGGCATCGGGTTGTACGTCTGCCGGCGGCTGGTCGAGGTCATGGACGGGCGGATCTGGGCGGAGCCGGCGCCCGACACCGGCAGCGTCTTCGCGTTCCGGCTGCCGGTCGCCCACGAGTGATCCGTCGAGGCGCTCAACCGACCGGCTTCTCCATCGCGACACACGCCATCTCGACGCCGTCCGGCAGCGTGATGAAGGTCGACTCGATG
>JACDAV010000143.1 GCA_013695255.1 Chloroflexota bacterium | reverse complement strand
TTCAGCAGCCTCCAGGTCGGCCAGAAGGTCACCGGGACGGTCCGCTCGATCGCGCCGTTCGGCGTCTTCATCGACCTCGGCGGCATCGATGGCCTGGTTCACAAGAGCGAGCTGTCGTGGAACAAGGTCAACAATCCCGAGGCCGGCTACAAGGTCGGTGAAGAGGTCGAGGCCGAGGTCATCGACATCAATCACGAGCGCGGCCGGATCAGCCTGTCGATCCGTCGCCTGCAGCCGGATCCGTGGCACTCGACCGTGGCGGACTTCAACGTCGGCGACGTCATCGACGGCACGGTGACGAAGCTCGTCAACTTCGGGGCGTTCGTCCGCGTGCGTGACGGGCTCGAGGGCCTGATCCACATCAGCGAGCTGTCGCACCAGCGCGTCGCGCATCCGGGCGATGTCGTCCACGAGGGCCAGAACCTCAAGCTCAAGATCATCTCGCTCGACTCGGAGCGGCACCGCCTCGGCCTGAGTCTCAAGCAGGCGGAGGAGCCGCCGGCTCGCACCATGCCGGAGCCCGGCCAGCCCGGGCAGCCGAGCCAGCCCAGCCAGCCGCGCGGCGAGCGGCGCCCACGGCAGGAACGAGCCTGGACGCCGTCGGACGCGGTGCAGGAGCCCGAGGGCGGGATCGACAACACCCTTGCTGCGGCGTTCGCCCAGGTCCGTCAGCAGGTCGCCGAGTCCGAGCAGCAGGCGCGCACGGACGATGCCGAGGTCGGGGACGGCGGGATCGCCGCCGACCGGGCCCCTGCCGGCGATGAGCCGACTGGCGGAGCACCGGTACCGGAGCCCACGGCCGGCGAGCCGAAGGCGGACGAGGGACCGGCCCCCAGGACGGAAACCCCCGATACCCCCGAATCCCCCACCCTCGAGGCGGCTGCCGCCGAGCCCGAGGAGCCGGCGGCTGGCGAAGCACGGGCACCGGAGGCCGAGGCTCCGTCCGCCGAGGCCGGGGCTGCTGCGCCCGAAGCGAGGGAGCCGGCGGCCGGCGAGGCCCCCGCTGCCGAGGATGCCGCCGAGGCACAAGCGGCCTTGCCGGGGCCCGAACCCACCGAGACCGAGCTTGACGAGGCCCAGACCGCCGAGACCACCGCCACGGAGGCTCCGTCGCCCGAGACGCCCGACGACACCGAGCGATCGACGCCGCCCTCCGATGGCGGATCCGCGCCGGGATCCGAGCCGGTCGGTCCGGACTCCCCGGGCGCCGAGCCGCTGACGGCCGATCCCGAGGTGCTGGAGGCGCCACCATCGATCGCCGCGGCAGCCGACGGGGACGAGGCGGGCGACGCGGCGGCGAACGCCCAAGCGCCCAACGCCCGGGCGCGGAAGGTGCCTGCGGCGTCGTTCGAGGCGCCCACGGCCGAGCCGTCGGCTGCCGGCGAGGACACAGGTGCCGACCACGATGCCGTGACGCCGCCTGAGGCAGCCGCACCGGCCGAGACGCCCTCGACGACCGAGGGGG
Source organism: Chloroflexota bacterium (assembly GCA_013695255.1). Taxonomy (GTDB): domain Bacteria; phylum Chloroflexota; class Limnocylindria; order Limnocylindrales; family CSP1-4; genus JACDAV01. The sequence continues at coordinate 8,180 of JACDAV010000143.1, read as the reverse complement.
CCGCCGCTGGCGAGATCGCCCCGGACGGATCGGCGCGCGATACCGCCAAGGCTGACGAGGGCGATCCCCCGGGCTGAGCAGCCACGCGAGGCAGGCAGAGGCTCCGCACGGCCCCGACTCCTGATCGACCCCGTGACCGGGGAGGCCGCCCTCCGAAGGCGTTGCGAATCCTTAGCCGTATCGGCACCGCGGTGCCGCATCCAGCGTCATGTCCGCCAGCGATCCTATGAGTGGGGGACACGGTCTGACCGGACAGTCCCAGGGCACCGCCACCCGGTGGCGGTGAACGGCCGTCCGGTCGGTTGCGGAGCAGAGTGGCCGTGCTAGCATGGCCCAAAGGTCGCTCGTTCGACCTCGGGAAAGGAACAGGCGTTCGGTCGTGGATCGATTCGACAAGTTCACGGATCGCGCACGGAAGGTCCTGACGCTCGCGCAGGACGAAGCCCAGCGGTTCAACCACAACTACATCGGGACCGAGCACCTGCTGCTGGGGCTCGTCCGCGAGGGCGAGGGCGTGGCCGCCCGCGTCCTCGAGAACATGAACGTCGAGCTGGCCAAGGTCAGGACGGCCGTCGAGTTCATCATCGGCCGGGGCGACCGCCCGGTGGTCGGCGAGGTCGGGCTGACGCCGCGGGCCAAGCGGGTCATCGAGCTGGCCATCGACGAGGCCCGTCGGCTGGGCCACAACTACATCGGCACGGAGCACCTGCTGCTGGGGCTGGTCCGGGAGGGCGAGGGGATCGCCGCCGGCGTGCTCGAGAGCCTGGGCGTCAACCTCGACAAGGTGCGCCACGAGGTCATCCGCGTCCTGTCACAGAGCTCCTCGGCGGGCCCCGCCCAGGAGACCAAGCGGGCGAGCAAGACGCCGACCGTCGACCAGCTGGGCATCAACCTCACCGAGGCCGCCCGGGCGGGCAAGCTGGACCCGGTGATCGGTCGCGAGAAGGAGATCGAGCGGGTCATCCAGATCCTCGGCCGGAAGACCAAGAACAACCCGGCCCTGATCGGCGAGCCGGGCGTCGGCAAGACCGCGATCGCCGAGGGTCTCGCGCACCGGATCGTCAGCGGCGACGTGCCGGACATCCTCCTCAACAAGCGCGTGCTGACCCTCGACATCGGCTCGCTCGTGGCCGGCACGAAGTACCGCGGCGAGTTCGAGGAGCGCCTTAAGAAGATCATCGAGGAGCTTCGCAACACGAACGACGCCGTCCTCTTCATCGACGAGCTCCACACCCTCGTGGGCGCGGGCGCGGCCGAGGGTGCGATCGACGCGGCCAACATCCTCAAGCCGCCACTCTCCCGCGGCGAGCTCCAGTGCATCGGCGCCACCACCCTCGACGAGTACCGCAAGTACATCGAGCGCGACGCGGCCCTCGAGCGCCGGTTCCAGCCGGTGATGGTCGAGGAGCCGACGGTCGAGCAGACCGTCGAGATCCTGCTCGGGATCCGCGAGCGCTACGAGCAGCACCACAAGGTCACCATCACGGACGACGCCGTCAAGGCGGCGGCGGACCTCTCCATCCGCTACATCACGGACCGGCATCTTCCGGACAAGGCGATCGACCTGATCGACGAGGCCGCGTCGCGCGTCCGGCTGCGGCACGCCTCCGCACCGCCGGCCCTGCGCGAGGCCCAGAAGGATCTCGATCGCATCACCAAGGAGAAGGACGCCGCGATCAACGGGCAGGAGTACGAGTCGGCCGCCACCCTGCGCGAGTCGGAGGCGACGGCTCGTGAGCACGTCGAGCAGCTCCGCGGCGAGTGGCAGTCCCAGATCTCCGGCGATCAACCGACGGTCGACGAGGAGGAGATCGCCCAAATCGTGGCGATGTGGACGGGCATCCCCGTGACCAGGATCTCGGAGCAGGAGTCCCAGCGCCTGCTGCACATGGAGGACGCGCTCCACGAGCGGGTCATCGGGCAGCAAGAGGCGATCGAGATCATCTCGAAGGCGGTCCGCCGGGCCCGGGCCGGCCTCAAGGACCCGAAGCGTCCGATCGGCTCGTTCATCTTCCTCGGGCCCACGGGCGTCGGGAAGACGGAGCTCGCCAAGGCCCTCGCTGAGTTCATGTTCGGCAGCGAGGACGCGCTCATCAAGATCGACATGAGCGAGTTCATGGAGCGCCACAACGTGTCCCGCCTCGTCGGGGCGCCTCCGGGCTACGTGGGGTTCGACGAGGGCGGGCAGCTCACCGAGGCCGTCCGCCGCAAGAACTACGCCGTCATCCTCCTCGACGAGGTCGAGAAGGCCCATCCGGAGGTGTTCAACATCCTGCTCCAGATCCTGGAGGACGGGCACCTCACGGACGCCAAGGGACGGCGCGTGGACTTCCGGAACTGCATCATCATCATGACCTCGAACCTCGGCGCGAAGTCGCTCCAGACGAACGCGACGCTCGGCTTCCGGGCCATGGGTGACACGGACGCGGCCCGCGCGGAGACGTCCTACGAGATCATCAAGGAGAAGGTCGCGGCGGAGCTCAAGCAGAACTTCCGCCCCGAGTTCCTCAACCGGATCGATGCCACGGTCGTGTTCCGTTCGCTGACGGTCGACGAGATCCGCCTGATCGTCGACCTGATGCTGGCCCGGGTCCGGGATCAGCTCAAGGCCCAGCAGATGGCCCTCGAGGTGACCCAGGAGGCGAAGGATCACGTCATCAAGCTGGGCTACGACCCGGCGTACGGGGCCCGACCGCTGCGCCGGGTGATCCAGAACATGATCGAGGACGTCCTCGCCGAGCACCTGCTTCTCGGCCAGTACGAGCCCGGCACCACGATCGTCGTGGACAAGGACGCCGAGGCCGGCCTGTCCATCGGTGCCGCCGAGGCCAAGACGCCCGTCGAGGCGCGGTAGATCCTCGCGCCGATGGCTCGCAGGGGCGTCGCCTCGGCGCTCGGAGGCCGAGTGCCGGTCGATCGGGGAGGGTAGCAGCCATGGCCCGGCCCCAGAGCCGGTTCGTCTGTCAGACCTGCGGCGATGTCTCGCTGCGCTGGGAAGGTCAGTGCCGGGCGTGCGGCACCTGGAACAGCCTCGTCGAGACGCTCGTGCGCGATCCTGCCCGTCGGGCCTCTGCCGCGTCGGGACGGCCATCGCGGGACGGCGCCCAGCCGACGAGCCTGCGCGACGTCGCGGACGGCGATCTTCCCCGTCGCCGGGTCGGGATCGGTGAGCTGGATCGCGTGCTGGGCGGCGGCCTCGTCCCCGGATCCCTCGTCCTCCTCGGCGGCGAGCCGGGGATCGGGAAGTCGACCCTCCTGCTGCAGGCGGCGGCCGGGGTGGCGTCCGGCGGTGGATCCGTGCTGTATGCCACGGGGGAGGAGTCGGCCGGCCAGGTCCGCCTCCGGGCGTCGCGCCTCGGGCTGCTCGACGGGCCGGCCGGCACGGGCGTGCGCGTGGTCGCGGAGTCGAACGTGGGCCGCATCGTGGAGCTCGCTCGGGCGGCGACGCCGGACCTGCTCGTGGTCGATTCGATCCAGACGGCCGTCGTGGACGACCTGGACGGCGCCGCGGGCAGCGTCGGCCAGGTGCGCGAGTCGGCCCTTCGCCTGATGGAGCTCGCCAAGGGCGATGGCGTGACGGTGGTGCTGGTCGGCCACGTCACGAAGGAAGGCTCGATCGCCGGGCCGAAGACGCTCGAGCACCTCGTCGACGCCGTGCTCAACCTCGAGGGCGACCGGTACGCCGCACTGCGGCTGCTCAGGGCGGCCAAGAACCGGTTCGGTTCCACGGAGGAGGTGGGTGTCTTCGAGATGCGGGAAGTGGGGATGAGCGAGGTGGCGGATCCCGGGCGTGCGTTCCTCGTCGAGCACGATGGGGCTGCGCCGGGCAGCGTCGTGGCGCCCACGCTCGAGGGCAGCCGCCCGCTGCTGGTGGAGGTGCAGGCGCTCGTCGCGCCGACGGCATACGGCAACCCGGTGCGGCGGGCGAGCGGCATCGAGCCCAACCGCCTGGCGCTCCTCGTCGCCGTCCTCGGACGCCGCGCCGGCGTCGGCCTGGGCGCCCACGACGTGTACGCCAACCTGGCCGGCGGGCTGTCGGTCGCGGAGCCGGGCCTCGATCTCCCGCTCGCGCTGGCGCTCGCCTCCTCGCTGCGGGATCGCCCCGTGGCCCCCGGCACCGTGGCGATCGGTGAGGTTGGGCTGCTGGGGGAGTTGCGCCCGGTGTCCGGCCTCGAGCGGCGCCTGGGCGAGGCCGCGCGTCTTGGCTTTCGGCGGGCGATCGCGCCGCTCGACGCCCGGCGAGACGTGGGGCCCGTGCCGGGCATGGAGGTCGTGCGGGCGACCACCCTGCGCGACGCTGTCGCCCTCGCCCTGGCCACACCGGCCATGCCCGGCCCCGAGGCGGCAGCCGCACTAAGGGAACTACCCGATCCGGCTCGCTCGAGCCGGCGATGCTAGGCTGACACGCCCCGGTGGACGCCCCCGCGTCAGGCGAGGACGCCCCCGAGGACCGAGGAGACCGTGACCCGATCCATCCGGCTGCTGGGTGCCGCGCTCGGGGCCCTGACCGGCCTCGGCCTCGCCCGTCCGGCGGGGCTTCTGCTCGGTAGTCCACAGGGCGACTTCAGCCTGACGCCGAGCGGCGCGCTCCTGCTCGCGCCGTGGCTGGTCGCCTGGATCGTCGTGGGACTGGCGCTGTTGCCGTACCTTACCCTCGTGCCGGCGGGCCGCCTGTTCCGTGGCGCGCAGGAGATGTCCACGGCCGAGTTCATCGCGGCGGTCGTCGGGCTCCTGCTCGGGCTGCTGATGGGGCTCCTGCTCGGCTTCCCGCTCGCCCGGCTACCCGCTCCCTGGGGGACGCTCCTGCCGGTTGGCGTCTCGCTCTTCCTCGGACTCGGGATGGTCGGGCTGACGGTGGCCAAGCGGCAGGACCTGCTCGGGGTCGTGGAGACAATCGGACTCGTCCGCCGGCCGAGGGACGCCGCGGCGGCTCAGGCCGCGGCGGCTCAGGCCGCGGCGGATCAGGGCGCCCAGCCGACGATCGTGGTCGACACGAGCGCCATCATCGACGGGCGGATCGCCGACATCGCCGACTCGGGCTTCCTGTACGGCACGCTCGTCGTGCCACGGTTCGTGCTCGAGGAGCTGCAGCACATCGCGGACAGCTCGGATGCGCTCCGGCGGAACCGCGGCCGGCGCGGCCTCGAGATCCTCAACCGCATGCAGCGGGACTCGCCGACACGGGTCGAGATCGTCGAGGACGACGCACCCGGCATTCCCGAGGTCGACGGCAAGCTGATCGCCCTCGCCAAGACGCGCGGCCGGGCGATCCTGACCAACGACTTCAACCTGAACCGCGTCGCCGAGCTGCAGGGGATCCGGGTCCTGAACATCAACTCGCTGGCCAACGCCGTCAAGCCGGCCGTTCTGCCCGGCGAGGAGCTCCGAGTGCGCGTCATCCACGAGGGCAAGGAGGCCGGACAGGGCGTCGGCTTCCTCGACGACGGCACGATGATCGTGGTCGAGGGCGGCTCGCGGTTCATCGATCGCGACCTCGACGTGGCGGTCACGCGGGTGCTCCAGACGGTGGCTGGCCGGATGATCTTCGCGCACCCGCGCGTCGATTGAGCGGCAACGCACCGACCGGTGGCGATGGCGGTGCCAGCCGCCTCCGAGCGGACGCGATCGTCGTCGCGGCGGGCGCTTCGCGGCGGATGGGCGGCACGGACAAGCTGGCAGTGGCGATCGGCGGGCGACCGCTGCTGGCCTGGACGCTCGAGGCTCTGACCCGGGCCGCGGTTGTCGAGCGGGTGGTGATCGTGACCGCAGTCGCGAGCGTGGACGCCGTCCGGGCGGCGGACTGGCTACCGGCGTCGGTCGTGGCGGTGGTGGCCGGCGGCGAGCGGCGGCACGAGTCCGTGGCCGCCGGGCTCGAGGCGCTGGCGAGCCGTGGAACGCCGGAGGACCGGGTGCTGCTGGTCCACGACGGGGCGCGGCCGGCCGTCAGGGTTGAGCTCATCGAGGCGGTTGCGCACGCGGCGCACCGGCACGGCGCGGCCATCCCGGTCCTCGCCGTGGCCGAGACGCTCAAGCGGGTGGACCGCGACCGCGTCGTGGGCACGGTCGAGCGCGCTGGCGTCGGCGCGGCGCAGACGCCGCAGGGCATCAGGCTCGGGTGGCTCCGCGACGCGTACGACCGGTTTCCGCCTGCCGGCCCGGAGACCTGGACGGACGAGGCCGCGCTCCTCGAGGCGTGTAGCATGCCCGTTCATGCGATTCCCGGTCACGCCGACAATCTCAAGGTGACGCTGCCCGCCGATCTCCAGCGCGTGACCGCGATCCTCGGTGCCGGGGGACCGAGGGTCGGCTTCGGGCACGATGGTCATTCGTTCGGCCCGGGCGAGCCGCTCGCCCTGGCGGGCGTCGAGGTCTCCGGCGCCCCCCGGCTGCACGGCCACTCGGACGGGGACGTCGCACTCCACGCGGTCGCCGACGCGCTGCTCGGTGCGGCGGGTCTCGGCGACCTCGGGCGGATCTTCCCCGCCGATGCCCGAACGCCGCGCGGAATCGCCGGCGCGGCGCTGGTCGGCGATGTCGTGCGGCGGCTCCGGCTGGCGGGCGTTCGGCCGGCCTCGCTCGACGTCACGATCCTCGCCGCCAGGCCGCGGCTCGGCGACCGACTGGACGAGATGCGGTCACGGATCGCCGCGCTCGTCGAGCTCCCGATCGACCGGGTCAACGTCAAGGCATCGACCGGCAACCTCGAGGGCATGGAAGGTGCCGGTCGCGGCATCTCCGCCCGTGCCGTCGCGATCGTCGAGCCGGACGCGTGATCCGGCTCAGTGACACGCTGTCGGGCGCGATCCGACAGCTCGAGCCGCTCGAGCCTGGTCACGTCCGGATTTACAGCTGCGGCCCGACGGTCTACGGCCCGGCCCACATCGGAAACTTCCGGTCGTTCCTCTTCGCGGACGTCCTGGTCCGGTATCTGCGCTACGGGGGCCTGCGGGTGACCTGGGTGATGAACATCACCGACATCGACGACAAGATCATCCGCGGCGCGGCGGCCAACGGCGAGGGCATCGAGGCGCTCGCCGAGCGCTGGATCGCCCGCTTCCGGGAGGACGCCGTCGCGCTCCGCATGACGCCGCCGGACGCCCAGCCCCGCGCCACCGAGCACATCCCCCAGATCGTGGATCTCGTGGCGACCCTGCTCGACAAGGGCCATGCCTACCGCGCCGACGATGGCTCGATCTTCTTCCGGATCGCGTCGTGGCCCGCCTACGGACGGCTGGCACGCCTCGACCCCGAGCAGATGCGGGTCGGTGAGCGCGTCGAGTCCGACGAGTACGCCAAGGACGACGCGCGTGACTTCGCCCTGTGGAAGGCGCCCAAGCCCGGCGAGCCGTCCTGGGAGACGGCGATCGGGCCCGGCCGACCCGGGTGGCACGTCGAGTGCTCGGCGATGAGCATTGCCGCGCTCGGGCCGTCCTTCGACGTCCACACCGGCGGGATCGACCTGATCTTCCCGCACCACGAGGACGAGATCGCGCAGAGCGAGGCGGCGACTGGGCAGCCCTTCGTCGGCACGTGGCTGCACTGCGCCCACCTCCAGCTGGGCGGCGCCAAGATGGCCCGGTCGAGTGGCAACATCGCGCGGGTCTCGGAGCTGCTCGAGGCGGGCATCTCCGCGCGAGCGATCCGCTACGCGCTGATCTCCGTGCATTACCGGCAATCGCTCAGCTACGGCGGTGATTCGCTGACGGCCGCGGCCGCCGCGCTGGATCGCCTCGACGCCGCGGTCGCGGCGCTCGGTTCCTACGACGAGGATCGGGCCGACGATCCCGGGCTGCCCGACCTCCTGGCCCGCGCCCGGGCTGCCTTCGAGGCTGCGCTGGACGACGATCTCAACGTGTCCGCGGGCCTGGCGGCGGTTTTCGACCTCGTCCGCGAGCTGAATCGGCGACTCGACGGTCGGTCGCTCTCGACGGACGACGCGCGCCGCGGGCTGGCGTTGCTGCGGGACCTCGATCGTGTGCTTGGTATCCTGCCCGACGAGACCGACCCACTCGAGCCGGAGCTGGCCGCGCTCGTGCAGGAGCGGGCGGCCGCGCGAGCGAACCGCGACTGGGCGACGTCCGACCGGCTGCGCGACGAGCTGCTCGGCCGCGGCGTCGCCGTCGAGGACACGCGCGACGGTCAGCGCTGGCGCCGGCTGGTGGAGTCGCGCCGTGGCTGAC
>JACDAV010000117.1 GCA_013695255.1 Chloroflexota bacterium | reverse complement strand
CGCGAGGCCCGCTGGCTGCGCGGCGCGGCGGCCCTCCTGGCGGTGACGCCGGCGATGGCGGACGAGGTGGCGCGGCGGTACGAGGTGGCGCGGCCCACGGTGGTGATGAACGCCCGCGAGCGCTGGCGCCCGGGCGAGCCCCTGCCGCGTCCCACCCGCCTCCGCACGGCCCTGGGCGTCCCGATCCCGCACGACCGGGACGTCGTGCTCTACCAGGGTGCATTCCGCCCCGACCAGGGCATCGACGTCCTGCTGCGTGCCCTTTGCCATTCGCCGCTCGCCGATCGGCCGCTGACGGCCGTCTTCATCGGCTTCGGCCCGCTCGAGGCGCTGCTCCGCGCGGAGGCCATCGACGTGCCCGACCGGATCGTCGTCCGGTCCGCGGTTCCACCGGACGAGCTGCTGGCCTGGACGGGCGGTGCCGACGTGGCGTTCGTGGGCACGCCGCCGGTCACCCGCAACCAGACGCTGACCGCGCCGAACAAGCTGTTCGAGGCAGTGATGGCAGGCGTGCCCGTCGTCGTCGCGGGCGGCACGTGGACGGCCAGCTTCGTCCGCGAGCATGCCCTGGGGGCCGTGGTCGAGCCGTGGACCGCCGGCGCCCTGGGCCGCACGATCGCGGAGCTGCTCGACGCTCCGCCCGCCGAGCGAGATGCCCGGCGCCGCCGCATCCGCGCCATCGCCCTGGAGCGGCTCAACTGGGACACGGAGCGGGAGCGGCTTCTGGCCACGTTCCGCGATCTCGCATGAGCCGCCACGTCGCGCTGCTGCTGAACAACCCGTTCACCGGAGACTCCCGCTCGTGGAAGCTGGCAACCAGCCTCGCCCGCGCCGGCTGGCGGGTGACGGTGGTCGCGCGCGCCCGGGAGGATCTCGCGGCGCGCGAGGATCGTGACGGCTTCACCGTCATCCGCGTGGCCCAGCCGCGGCCGCTGTCGTGGCTGCCCGCCCCGTCGCTGCCGGTCGGATCGATGGAGGCCGCTCGACCAGGCGGACCCGGCTTGCGCGCCCGCGTCGTCGATACCGTCGGCCGGGCGGCCCAGGCGGCACGCTACCTCCTGCTGACCCGGCGCTGGGCGGCGGACATCGCGGCCGCCGTCCCGGCAGCGGACATCTGGCAGTCGGAGGGGCTGGTCACGCTACCCGTCGCGCTCCGCCTCCGGGCCATGCTCGGTGGCCGCGTCGTCTACGACTCGCGCGACGTCCATGTCGAGAGCGCGCGCTTCGCGCGCCTGCCCGGGCCATGGCGCCGGCTGCTCGCCCGGGGCGAGCGTCGGTGGTCCCGGTCCGCCGATGCGGTGATCACCGTCAACCGTCCGTTCGCCGCCGCACTCGAGCGGATGCTGGGTCTGCGGGCGACGATCGTCATGAACGGGCCGGTCGCCTGGCAGCGTCCGGATCCGCCGGAGCGACGGTTCCACGCGCGGTTCGGCCTGGCTCCGTCGACGCGCGTGGTCCTGCATCTGGGGGCCCTCCAGCCGCACCGCGGCATCGAGGAGCTGGTCGAGGCGATCGGGCTCGTCGACGACGCCGCGCTGGTGATCGTCGGCGACGGCGGCCGCAAGCCGGCGATCGAGGCGCTTGCCGCCGCGATGGCGCATCGGGACCGGATCCACTTCCTGCCGGCCGTCGCGCCGGCGGAGATCCTGCCGCTCACGGCGAGCGCCGACGTCGCCGCCATCACGATCCAGCCGAGCACCCTCAACCACCGGTTGAACACGCCGACCAAGCTGTTCGACGCGATCGGCGCCGGCACGCCCGTGGTCGCCTCTGATTTGCCCGGGATGGCCGAGATCGTCCGGGCAACCGGCTGCGGCACGCTGTGCGACCCGGGTTCACCGGCGGACATCGCGCGGGCGATCCGCGAGGTGCTCGACGCTCCTGCCGAGGTCCGCGCCGCCCTTCGTGCCGCATGTCTCCGCGCGGCGCGCGGCCCGCTCGCCTGGGATCGGCAGGTCGAGCGGCTGCTCGAGGTCTACGCCGGGCTGGAGCCGGGGCGGCGAGGGCCGTCCGTCAGGCCGGCTTCTCGAGCACGACGTGGAAGAAGTCGCGCTCGAGGTCCCAGCGGGGATACCGGCTGAGCGTGTCCTCGAAGCGCTCGTAGAACGGCTCGTCGATCGGCCGCTCGCTGAAGCGGAGGCTCAGGATCCGGAACCCGATGCGCCGGAACATGCCCTCGTACTCGGCCCAGGTGAGGCGGTTGACCCACGCCGCGGCGCGACGGGCCTTGCCCTGGCGCTGGTAGAACTGCTGGAAGACGGTGTCCTCGAACAGCAGGTGCGGCCAGGGAAAGAACACGTCGCGGTAGCGGTGCGAGGCCATGGGGCCGCGGTGCAGGTTGGCGCTGACCCAGGCGAAGCCACCGGGTCGCAGGATGCGGAACAGCTCGTTCGCGGTCGCGTGGGGATGGACGACGTGCTCGAACACCGATGACGAGACGATCCGATCGAACCGGTCGGCCGGGAAGGGCCGGTCGGTCGCGACGTCCGCCTTGACCAGCGTGACACCCGGTCCTCGAAGGGCATCCCAGGCGCTGCGCTCCTCGATGTCCACGCCGACCGCGTCCGCCCCGAACCGGTGGGCGACGAGCCAGACCTCGTACCCTGCAGCGCAGCCGAACTCCAGCACCCGCTTGCCAGCCAGGTCGATCGAGGCGTGGACCGCCTCGAGGCGCTTGCGGGCGCGCTCCGTCGAGGCGGCGGCATCGAGGCCACGGGGCGCCGGCACGAGCGGCTTCGTGGCGTACTCGGCGTTGAGCTGCTCGAAGAGCTCGACGTCGAAGACGGGCGGCCGCGGAGCCTGGGCGGAGCGGCCCACGACCAGCGCCGGGCTCTCGACCTGCGGCGGCCGCGGCCACGGCCCCTCGATGACCGGTGGCCGGGGGGCGATCTGGAACCGCTCCGGGATCGGCTCGGCCGCCGCCCTGGATCCGGCCGGCGCCCAGGGACCGGCCTGCCGCCCACCCGTCCCCCGGCCGGCGATCCGGCGGGCCAGCCGCATGGCGGCTACCCGCCCGAACGGCAGTCGCTCGATCGCGGCGCGCACGATCCGCCGCACCGGGGAGCGGACCGGAGTCACGTGCCCGGAACCCGCGCGAACCGGGCCGCCTCCGCCTCGGCCAGCAGCGTTCGCTCGGCGACGCGATTGCGGTACAGCCTGACGATCTCGGCGGGCGGACCCTCCCGGATGACGGTGCCGCGCTCGACCAGGATCGCCCGGTTGCAGAACTCGGTCACGAAGGTCAGGTCGTGGGTCACGAGCACGATCGCCTTGGCGTTCTCGATCAGCTCCCGGACGCGCGCCTGCGACCGTGCCCGGAACGTCTGGTCGCCGGTCCCGAGGACCTCGTCGAGCAGCAGGATGTCCGGGGTCACGGAGGTCGCGATGGCGAAGCCAAGCCGCGCCTTCATGCCGGTCGAGTAGGTCTTGACCGGCGCGTCGATGAACGGGCCGATGTCCGCGAACTCGATGATCGATGGCGTCAGCGCCGCCATCTCGCTGTGGTCGATGCCGAGGAATGCGGCGACGAGATCGATGTTGTCCCGACCGGACAGTTCCGCCTCGAAGCCGGCGCCGAGGGTCAGCAGGGTCGACACCCGGCCGAAGCTCCGGATCACGCCCTCGGAGGGCTCCAGGATCCCGGCCAGGGCGAGGAGGAGCGTCGACTTGCCGGCGCCGTTCGGGCCGATGATCGCGAGCGACTCGCCGTGCTCCAGGCGAAAGCTCACGTGCCGGAGCGCCCAGAAGTGGTTCGGCATCTCCTCGTCGCGCCGGAAGAAGTCGGGCAACGATCCCTTGAGCGTCGTCCGCCGCGTGAGGCGCAGGTTGTAGCGGATGCCGAGGTCCCGGACGTCGATCGCCGGATCGCCCGCCTCGGCGGCCGGTGCGGCGGCAGCGGTCGGCGTGGGCAGCAGCAGGTCCGGCACGGTCGGAGGCTCCGGCTCGACCGCCTCCGGGAACTCGCGCCCGCCGGTGGCGACGTCGGCGGGCTGTGCAACATCCGGCCGACCGGTCCCGCGCCCGCGCGGGGATGCCGCGTCCGTCGTCGGCTCGGCCATCAGAGGATCCGCGCGAAGGCGGGCTCGACCCGCTTGAACAGGGCCACCGCAAACACCAGCAGCACGACCGACAGCCCGAGGACGGCCAGCAGGCCCAGCCAGTCCGGGGCGGACGTGCCCCAGGTCACCGCTCGGTACGACTCGAGCAGATGGGTCATCGGGTTCAGCTGGAGGACGAACCGCTCGACCGAGCCCTCGCGCAGGTCATTGATCGAGTACAGCGCCGGTGACAGGTAGAACCACAGCCGGGTCACGTGGCGCAGGACGTTGTGCACGTCGCGGTAGAAGGCGTTCATGGCCGCCAGCGCGACCCCCAGGGCGAGCGTGAAGGCGTACTGCACGACGGCGATGAGCGGGATCAGCAGCACCCAGGCGCTCAGTCGGTGGAGGTAGAAGACGTACACCATGCCGAGCGCCAGGAGCCCGACCGCGAAGCTGACCGTGCCGGCCGTCACGGCCGCCGTGGGCAGGACCAGCTTCGGGAACTGGATCTGGCGGATCAGGCCCTGGCGGCCGGTCACCGAGGTCGTCGCGTCATTCAAGGTCGTCGCGAACCACTTCCAGGGTAGGATCGCGGCAAAGAGGAAGAGCGGGTAGTCCGGCGTCGCGCGGCGGAAGATGACGGTCACGAGGACGACGTAGATCGCCATCTGCAGCAGCGGATCGAGCAGCCACCAGATCTGGCCGAACAGGGTGTCGGCGTGGGTCCGCTTGAGATCCGCGCCGACGAGGTAGCGGATCAGCCGATGGCGTTGGCGGATGTCGCGGAGGCCGCGACCCACCAGACCCGGAAAGCTCTGCCGGCCTGCCGGGCCGGGGGGCGCGGCGAGCGCATCCGGGGAGGTGGCGGTCATGGGCGGCGAAAGGGTAGCACGCGACCCTCGCGCTCCACGCTCGGGCGACGCCGCGGATCAGGCGACGCCCAGGCGCCGGTACAGCTCCAGGTATCGCAGGCCGTTCTGGCGCCAGGTGCGGTTGGCCGTCACCCACTCCCTGGCCTGGCGCCCGAGGTGACGCCGCCGATCGGGGTCGTCCAGCAGGGGCTCGACGGTATCGGCCAGGCTGTCCGCGTCCTCGGGCACGAAGACGAGCCCGGTCTCGCCATCCGTGACGATCTCGCGGAGCGCGTGCACGCCGCTCACGACGAGGGCCTTCTCGAGCGCCATCGCCTCGTAGGGCTTCAACGGCGTCACCAGCTGGGAGACCCGATCGGCGGTCCTCGGCACGACGAAGACGTCGATCAGGGAGTAGTGGCCCAGCACGTCCTCGTGGGAGACGCGGCCCGTGAACAGGACCGTACCGTCGCCGAGCAGCCCCAGCCGGCGGGCCTGGTGCTCAAGCGCGTCACGCTCCTCGCCGTCGCCGACCAGCAGCACCCGGTGCGCCCGGCCCCGGTCCCGCAGGATCGCCGCCGCGTCGATGAGATGGCGGATCCCCTCGTAGCCGGTGAAGCTCGACACGTAGCCCAGCACCGGCACGCCGTCCGGCAGCCCGAGCCGGCCGGCCAGCCCGGCGTCCCGGGGGCGGGGCGTGAAGCGGTCGACGTCGACGGCGTTCGGGACGACCACCACCCGATCCGCCTCGAGGCCCCGAGCCACGATGTCGCTGCGCATCGTCTCGGAGAGGGTGACCACGGCGTCGGCCGCCAGCATGCAGGCGGTCTCGGCAGCCTTGGCGCCACGGTAGCGGTCCGCGTCCTCCGCCTGGCGGGCGGCGTCCATGCCCTGCCGTGACGCCCAGGTCTCCTCGAGGAAGCCCCGGACCTCGTAGACGATCGGCAGCCCGAACCGCTCGCGAAGCGCCAGGGCGACCTGCGCATTGTGGAAGTGGCTGGCGGCATGGAGGGCCGCGGGCCGCAGGTCGGACACGAGGCCCTCGGCCTCGCGGGCGGTCTGCTCGAGCGTCGCATCCGGACCAAGCGCACGCTCGAAGTCCGGGGCCAGCCGGTGGTAGGGGACGCCCTCCACCATGTCCTGCGCCGGCGCGCCCCGGATCCCCTCGTTGCGCGGGAACCCGGCCTGGGTGGCGAAGTGCGGGTCGAGGCCGACCTCCCGCTGGGCGCGCCCGATCGACTGCGAGCGGACCGTGTAGCCCGCCTGTCGGTGGGGCAGCGAGTTGGTCACCAGGTGGAGGATGCGGCCCGGGACCGGATCGACGACCTGCCGTCCGCCCGGGATCGTGGGACGCCAGCCGGGCTCGATCACCCGCAGCTCGCTGGCGGCGCGGCGCTCGATCGAGGCAAGCTCGCCCGGCCAGGCGCCGAGGTCGCGCGCCCGGCGCGCCAGCTCACCCGCCTCGCGGTAGCGGCCGGACCGCAGGGCGACCCCCGCCCGCAGCGAGAGCACGTCCGGGCGGTCGGCAACCGCGCCGTCGAGGGTGCGCGCGATCCGGTCCGACGTGGCGACGGACCCAACCGTCAGCGCGGCCTGCGCGAGCGCCAGGCGCGTCGTGGCGTCCGCGGAGGGATTGCCGGCCCGGCGCTCGGCCCACTCCAGGCCCTGGATCCGCCGATCGAGCAGTGACATCGCGACCACCCGCAGACCGGCCCACGCACCCGATTCGCGGCCGACGGCGATCAGCGCTCGCGCTGCCATCCGGCGGACGTGCCTGGGCGTGCGCTCGAGGACCCGGGTCATCGCCGTGAGGGGCTGGGCCGCCGCCCGCCGCCACTTCCTCCGGAGGCCCCGCGCCCAGGTGCCGGCCCGTCTCGTGTACGTCCAGCCCGGCATACTCTCCCGGACCCGCCGTCGTGGACGAACCGCGCCGGGTTCGCCGGGGTCGGGAGACATGGCCGAGACCGTAGCACACGTCGTTGGCGCCAGACCCAACTTCATGAAGGCCGCCCCGGTGATCCACGCGCTCGAGGCGCGGGGGATCGCGCAGACCGTGATCCACACCGGCCAGCACTACGACGCGGCCATGTCGGACGTCTTCTTCCGCGACCTCGGGCTGCCGGAGCCGGACCTCAACCTCGGCGTCGGATCGGGGTCGCAGGCGAGCCAGACGGCCGCCCTGATGATCGCGCTGGAACGGGCGTTCGGCGATCTCCGGCCGGCGCTGGCGGTCGTCTACGGCGACATCAACTCGACCCTTGCGGCATCGCTCGTGGCGTCCAAGATCGGGCTCCCGATGGCCCACGTCGAGGCCGGACTCCGGAGCTTCGACGACACCAT
>JACDAV010000088.1 GCA_013695255.1 Chloroflexota bacterium | reverse complement strand
ACGACCGGACGACAGGCCCGGCGAGCTCGAGACGCCGGCCACGACGGGCGTGGCGGAGGTTGGGCTCGGCCGGCCGGTCGGTCGATCCGTCGATCGATCCTCCGTGGGGCGGCTCGTGTTGCCGTTGCCCTGGAAGGGCCGGCCGAACCGCCGCATGCGGACAGCGAGGTAGTACTCCATGATCTGGCGAACCTGCGCCTCGTTCAGCAGGTCGTCGCCACGCAGCGCGTACTCGACCCGGGCGGTGGGGTTCGCGCCACCGGCGGCGACGAGCCCCAGGTACTGCGGCGTGTCCGCGTCCTCGCGCAGCTCCCGGAGACCCCGGGCGAGCTTGGTCGCCGTCCCGAGCGACGGCATGCGATCGCCGCGGATGAGGCGCGAGATCGTCGAGTGATCGACACCCGACTGCTGGGCGAGCTGCCGCTGCGACATCTTCTTGGCCTTCAGCTGCGACCGCAGCCATTCGTTGAAGGCACGCCCGTTCTGAGTGGTCATCGTCTGCCGCGTCGCTCCGTGAATGCACGCGGACGGGGCCGCGATGCGACCACTATCCATGGCGCTCCGAGCAGGCTGTATCACCCATTGGTACCAGGCTGGAGTGGGTCCCCCTGGCCCATGGCCGGTTGCGGTGGGGTCCTCCGGGGTCCGGGGCGGGACGCGGTCAGGGGGTCCGGGGGGCCCGAACCGTCAGCCTGGCTTCGGCTGCGCGACCCGACCGATGCCCCGGGGCTTGCTCGACACGAGGTACGCGATCGAGCCCAGGACGATGATCGAGAAGACGCTGATGACGCGGTCGAGGAGCGCGATGGCGGTTGCCTCCGGGAGCGGGACGCCATAGGCCACGGTCAGCACGCCGACGACCCCGGCCTCGACGATGCCCAGCCCGGCCGGGCTGAGCGGCACCGCCGTGAGCAGCGATCCGATCAGCGCCACGAAGACGGCGCCGGAGAGCCCCAGTTGGACATCGGAGAAGTCGAGCGCCCGGACCACCAGCCAGAGGCGGAGGGACTCGGTCAGCCAGATCAGCCCGGTGACGAAGGTGAGCGCCGGCAGCCGCCGGACACCGATCGCACCGAAGACCCCTTCCTCGAAGCGATCGTAGAACTCGGTGATTCGGGCCGGGAGCGGCAGCCTGACGAGGATCCGCCGCCCGAAGTTGCGGAGGGTGAGCAGACCGCCGGCCAAGCCGACGACGACCACGACGCCGATGGCGAACACCACCTGGACCGCCGGTGGCAGACCGTCCCGGAAGCTCCAGAAGCCGGCCGCGAGACCGAGCGTGGCGATCGCGAACAGGTCGAGGATCCGCTCGATGAACACCGTTCCGAAGGTTCGGCTGAGCGAGGCGTCGCTGTTGATCTTGAGCAGGTAGGCGCGGTAGACGTCCCCGAGCTTGGCCGGCACCACGCAGTTGACCAGCCAGCTCAGGAAGATGATCTCGGTCGCGTCGGCCGTCCGGACGCCCTGCCCGGTGGCCCGCAGGAGCGACGCCCAGCGGAAGCCGCGGAGCGGGAAGCCCAGGTAGTGGACCGCGAACGCGGCGAGGATCAGGGCCGGGTTGGCCTCGAAGATGAGCTGCGGCACCCGGTCGAGCTGATCGCGGTTGAGCCAGATGAAGAGGCCGATGATCGCGAACGGGACGAGGATCGACAGGATCGTCCGAGGCTGGCGGAGGCGCCGCCCGATCGACAGCTGCGCCGGGCTGATGTCGCCGGCAGCGGAGCGGCCGGCATCCTCGTCGAGTGCCGGCGGCGGCGGTTGCTCGGCGGCGGCCGAGCGGCCAAGGCGGGGATCGAGTTCGTGACTGGCTTCCACGGGACCCGACGCTACCCGCCCGCTCGGGGCGTCCGCCACCGGCCGAAGGTCCTGCGACGGGCCCTCGCCGCTCATCGGATCTCGGGTCGCATGCGCCCGTTGCCGCGGAGTCGCTGAACGACCCTCGCCGCGGGCGTCACGAGGCGGGCCACGAAGGAGGCGCGGCCGGGAACGATCTGCCCGCCCGAGAGCGCCCCGAGCAGGCCCGCCGGGGTCGACGGATCGCCCTGCAGGACGGTGTAGGCGACGCCAACCTCGAGCAGCGTGTGCGCGTCCGACACCGCGACGCCCGGCAACCCGTTGTCGAGCGCCAGCTCGACCGCCCGCTCGTTCCCTCGCCCCACGAGGCGGGCGTTGTGCGTCTCGACCCAGTCGACGAGCGGCGCCAGCGAGGCGATGGCGGCATCG
>JACDAV010000079.1 GCA_013695255.1 Chloroflexota bacterium | reverse complement strand
GCCTCCTGCTCCACGGCGGCGTGGACCGTCCACCCGTCGGCGATCGCGGCGCGCCACTGCCGGTACCCGCCGTCGAACGGCGCCGCCACCGCCTCGTCCACGACCCACAGCCGCTCGCAGACGGTCTCGAGCAGTCGGCGGTCGTGGCTGACGACGAGCAGCGTGGCCGGCGTCTCGGCCATGAAGGCCTCGATCGCCTCGCGCGCCGGGATGTCGAGGTGGTTGGTGGGCTCGTCGAGGAGGAGCAGGTTCGACGGCAGGATCCCGAGCAGCGCGAGCTCGAGCCGCGACCGCTCGCCCCCGGACAGCGAGCGCACCTCCTTGAAGACGTCCTCTCCGCGGAACAGGAACCGAGCCAGATAGCCGCGCGCCTCGCCGGCCGTGATCGGGATCGCCCGGGTCACCGCCTCGAGCACCGTGGCGCCCGGGATGGCGGCCCCGCGCAGCTGGGCGAGGTAGGCGAGCTGGACCTGGTGGCCGAAGACGAGCGTCCCGTCGAGCGGCGGCAGCTCGCCGGCGATCGTCCGGAGCAGCGTCGTCTTGCCCGCGCCGTTGGGGCCCACGATGCCGATCCGCTCCCCGCGCTGCGCGGCCAGGAAGGGCACCCGCAGGACGGGTCGGGGCTCGGCCGACATTGCGGCTGTCGTCACCTCCTGGCCCTCGGTGCGCCCCGGCAGGTAGCCCGCCACGAGATCCTCGAGCCGCAGGGCGAGCTCGCCGGAGCGCACCGGGCCCCCGGCGAGCGCTGCGCCAGGCAGCTTGAGCCGCGACCCGGCGCGCGGCACCTCGACCCGCTCCGCCTGCAGCCGCTCGAGGCGTGCCTCGTGCTCGTGCATCTTCGAGAACTTGCGGTGGCTCCGGTAGCGCTGGACGAGCTCGCGCTCACGGGCGATCTGCTCGGAATGCGTGTCGGCGTCCTTCGTGGCGCGGGCGTCGCGCGCCTCGCGCTGCCGGTGGTAGGCGCTGTAGTCGCCGCGGAAGATCGTCAGCCTCCGGTCGCGCAGCTCCCACACGCGGGTCACCGTCGCGTCGAGGAACGCCCGGTCGTGCGACGCGACGAGGAGCGAGCCGGTTCGGCGCCGGAGGTGCTCCTCCAGCCATTCGAGCGCATCCAGGTCGAGATGGTTGGTCGGCTCGTCGAGCAGCAGCAGGTCGGGATCCGCGATGACGAGCCGGGCCAGCGCCGCGCGGGTCTGCTCGCCGCCGGACAGCCCCGTCGGTGACTTGCTCCACTCCTCGCGGGTGAACCCCAGGCCCGACAGCGTCTCGTCGACGCGCTGGTCGAGCGTGTAGCCACCGAGGACCTCGAAGCGGTGCTGGAGATCCGCGTAGACCGCCTCGGTCGTCCGGTGGTCCCGCTCGAGCGCGGCCAGGTCCTCGGCCATCCGGTCGAGATGTGCCGCGCCCGTCCGTGCCGCGGTTCGGAGGTCCGGCGCGCTCATGAACGCGGCGTCGAAGTGGGCCTCCTGGGCGAGCATGCCGAGGGTCAGGCCGCGCTTGCGGTGGACCGCGCCGCGGTCCGGCTCGTCGACGCCGCCGGCGATCCGGAGCAGCGTCGTCTTGCCAGCGCCGTTCGGACCCACGAGCCCGATCCGATCGCCGACCGCGACCGCCGCCTCGATCGAGTCCAGGATCACGAACGTGCCGATCTCGCGGGTCACGCCGCCGAGCCGAAGGATCGACACGCTACGCCTCGCGGGGCGACGTCATCGCCCGGCGCGCCGCGGCCCGCCGGGTGGCGGCCGCCCGGCGAGTCCGCTCCGACCGACGGCGCGCGACCTCCTCCGGGGTCTCGCCAGATGCCCCGTCGGCCGCCGGCAGCTCCGTCCAGCGCCGGCCACGGCGAGCCGGCACGCCGCCCGTGATCGTGCGCAGGATCGCCGTCGCGCCCGCACGCTCGGCGGCACGGAGCCGCTGACACCACGAGCAGAAGTGCGTCGAGCGGGCACCGATGACGATCCGTCGGACGGGCCGACCGCAGCGCAGGCACGGCTCCCCCGTGCGCTGGTAGACCTGCAGCCGCTCCTGCATCGAGCCGTCGCCGTCCGGCGCCGTGTAGTCGTCGACGCTGCTGCCGCGGCGCTCGATCGCCTCGGTCAGGACCCGCCGGATGTCGTCGAAGAGGCGCTTCTCGTCCGCCGGCCGCAGCGACGAGGCCGGCCGCAGAGGATGGAGTCGGGCAGCCCACAGCGCCTCGTCCGCGTAGATGTTGCCGACCCCGGCGAGGAACGTCTGGTCCAGCAGCAGCGGCTTGAGCCGGCCGCGCCGGGCTCGCAGCCGCCGGCGGAACTCGCGCAGCCCGAACGCCTCGTCCAGCGGCTCGGGCCCCGTCCGGGCGAACACGCCGGCGCCGCCGCGCTCGACGACGAGGTCGCCGGTGGACGGGTCCCGCTCGTAGAGTCCCACCCGCCCGAACTTGCGGATGTCACGGAACCGCAGCTCGCGGCCGTCCGCCAGCTCGAGCACGAACCGGACGTATGGATCCGCCAGCGCCGACGCGAGCACGACGAACAGCTGGCCGGTCATCTTGAGATGGATCGTCATCGCCAGCCCGCCGGACAGCTCGATCACCAGCAGCTTCGCGCGCCTCCCGACGGCCTCGACCACCCGTCCCGTGGCTGCGGCCGCGAACGCCTCGGGCTCGTGCGTGCGGAGCGTGCGCGCCCAGGACACGCGCGCGCCGGCGATCTCCGCCCCCAGCAGCCGCGGCCGGAGGTCCCGGGCGACCGTCTCGACCTCGGGCAGCTCAGGCATGCTACGAGGCCGTGTCGGTCAGGCCGACCGGGCGCGGCGGGGCCGGCACGCGCGGAAGCGTCATCACCTCAGCCGACGAGCGGCGCCGCGACGACCGCCTCGTCCGGCAGCTCGTCCGCCTCGGCCGCGATGGCGTCCGCCCGGGTCAGCGGGGTCATCGATTCCCAGTCGTCGCCGACCTTGACGTCGACGACGAGCGGCACGGCGAGCGGCAGGGCGCCCTCCATGGTTTCGCGCACGAGCGCCGCCAGTGGCTCGACCTCCTCGCGGGGCGTCTCGAACAGGAGCTCGTCGTGGACGGTGAGCAGGAGCCGGGCCCTGAGCCCGCTGGCCGCCAGGCGGTCGGCGACCCGGATCATCGCGATCTTCTGGATGTCCGCCGCCGTGCCCTGGATCGGCATGTTGATCGCCATCCGCTCGCCCGCGCCGCGCAGCGCCGGGTTCGCGGCACGCAGCTCCGGGATCTGGCGCTTCCGCCCGAGGAGCGTCTCGACGTAGCCCTGGCTCTTCGCCTGGTCCTTGATCGCCATCATGTAGTAGCTGATCCCGGAGTAAGCGGCGAAGTAGCTGTTGATGAACTCCTGCGCCTCTCTGCGGGGAATATTTGCCCGGCTGGCGAGCCCGAAGTCGCTCATCCCGTAGGCCAGCCCGAAGTTGACCATCTTGGCCATCGAGCGCTCGGCGTGCGTGATCGCCTCGGCCGGCTTGTGCAGCACGCGGGCGGCCGTCTCGCGATGGATGTCCGCCCCGCGGGCGAAGGCGTCCTTGAGGTGCTCGTCACCCGAGACGTGGGCGAGGATCCGGAGCTCGACCTGCGAGTAGTCCGCCGCCAGGAGCACGAGGTCCGGTGCGCCGGCCACGAACGCGTGCCGGATCCGCCGCCCCAGCGCCGTCCGGATCGGGATGTTCTGGAGGTTCGGGTCGGACGACGAGAGGCGGCCGGTCGAGGCCACCGCCTGGTGGAAGGTCGTGTGGAGCCGGCCGTCCGGCGCGATCAGCGTCGGCAGCGCTTCCACGTACGTGGAGCGCAGCTTGGTGTAGACCCGCCACTCGAGCAGCTTGTCGATCATCGGGTGCGCCGGCCGCAGCTCCTCGAGGACCGACGCGTCCGTCGAGTAGCCGGTCTTCGTCCGCCTGCCCTTGGGCAGGTTGAGCTCGAAGAACAGGATCTGCTCCAGTTGCTTCGGGCTGCCGAGGTTGAACTCGTGGCCCACGTCGGCGTGGATCTCCCGCTCGAGCCGGTCGATCTCCGCCCGGAACTCACGATCGAGGACAGCCAGCGCATCCCGATCGAGCGCCACGCCGACCGCCTCCATCCGCGCGAGGACCGGGATGAGCGGCAGCTCCACCTCGCGGTACAGGCGATCGAGCCGCTCGTCGACCAGCCGCCGCTCGAGCGGCTCCCGGACCGCCAGCGCGGACAGCGCCTCGAGACCCGCCCGGGCGGTGGGCGGCAGCTCCGCGACCGGCGGCAGGATCTGGTCGATCTGCTCCGCGACCACGTCGGCGATCGTCTGGCTGCGCAGCGCGGCGTTCAGGATGTAGGCGGCGATCTGCGTGTCGAAGGCGACCGGGCTCGGCGGCCGGTCGGGATCGTCCGCGAAGCCGGCGGCGAGGATCGGCTTGACTTCGTGACCGACCAGCGGCACGCCGATGCGCCTCACCAGGCGGCGCAGGCCATCGGCGGCGTCCGGCCCGTCCGCCGCCACCACGCGTCCGTCGGCGCCCGCGACGGCCAGGGCGAGGGCTGTGCCGCGCCTCGGTCGCGGATCGTCCAGCGCCAGGGATACGCCGATCGCCGGTTGGGCCCGGAGCCAGGGCTCGAGCTGGTCGATCGACGCGGCATCGCGGACCTCGATCCGTCCCGGGTCGACGATCGCGGCGCCGACCGCGGCGGTGAGGTCGCCGGGTGACTGGCCGTCGACCGCGGCACGGTCACGGACGCTGCCGTCGGTCGCGCCGGCAGGCCCGCCGACCGCGTCGAAGTCGAGGCGCAGCTGGAGCTCGGCGCCGTCCGGAGATCTGGCTGGCCGGCCGGGTCCCCAGCCGGCGGGACGCGCCTGGCCCGCGACCCGTGCCGCTGGGACGGAGCCACTCTCGACCACCGCACGGAGACTGTCCACCCGCTCCGCCGCGGACTCGCCGGCCATCTGCGGCAGCCGCTCGATCAGCGTCCGGAACTCGTACTCGCGGAACAGGCGCACGACCGTGTCCCGGTCGTAGTCGCCCAGGCGAGCCGCCTCGAGATCCAGCTCGACCGGAAGGTCCCGCACGATCCGCGACAGCTCCCGGCCGCGGAGGACCTGGTCGCGGTACTCCTCCAGCTTCAGCCCCAGCTTCGGGGGCTGGACGTCCGCCAGCCGCCCGTAGAGCGTGTCCAGCGTCCCGAACTCGCGGATCAGCTTGGCCGCCGTCTTCTCCCCGACGCCCGGCACGCCTGGGATGTTGTCCGTCGGGTCGCCCTTGAGCGCCTTGTAGTCGATCATCTGGTCCGGTCGCAGCCCGAACCGCTCGTCGATCCGCGCCACGTCGTACATGACCGTGTTCTCGACACCGGAGCGGGTCGTCATCAGCCTCGTCCGCGGGCCGACGAGCTGGAGCATGTCCAGGTCGACCGTCACGATCGTGGTCTCCAGGTTCTCGTTCGGCTCGACCTGGCGGGTGATCGTCCCGATCACGTCGTCCGCCTCGAAGCCGGGCATCTCGTAGACCGGGATCCGGAGCGCCTTGACCACCTCACGGACCTTGGGGAACTGGTCCCGCAGGTCGTCCGGCATCTTCGTGCGAGTCGCCTTGTACTCGGCGTACTGCTCGTGACGAAAGGTGGGGCCTGGCAGGTCGAACGAGACGGCCACGTAGTCCGGCTGGAGGTCCTGGAAGCCGCGGAGGACGATGCTGCAGAAGCCGAAGACCCCGTTCACGAGGTCGCCATGGGACGTCGTCAGGGGCGGCAGGGCGAAGTAGCCGCGGTAGACGAGCCCGTAGCCGTCGAGCAGCATCAGGCGTTCCATGGAGGCCTCGGCGAGGGCGCCCGGGCATGGGCGCCGCGGGGATCGGGACGGTCCCCGGAGTGTACCGGCCGGCGTGGCACGGCACGCTTCGCCTGGCTGGCCCGAGGTTCAGCCGTCCCTGGTCCGGCGGCGAGCCCAGCCAAGCCCGAACAGCCCGAGGCCCACGACCAGGAACGTCCCGGAGAGCACGGTGAGGATCGCGTCGGTAGCCCGCTCTGTCAGTGCCCGCTCATCGTCCTCGGTGGCGGGCGCGTCCTGCTCCTGTCGTGCGGGGCCGTCGCCGGCGACCTCCGCCGGGGCGCCCTTCAGGGGTACGGACGAGGCGGCGGGCCCTCCGCTGCCGACCCCGGTATCGCTGCCGAGGTTGGTGCGGGCCCCGCTCTCGCCTGCGCCCGCGCCGCTGCTGCCGCTGTCCTCCCCGGCCTGCGACTCGATCGCCGGGGCGCCGAACCGGGACGGGGCGGCCACCGATCCTCCGAGCGGAATGGACGGCAGCGCGGTCAGCAACAGGCCGGCCAATCCGAGGCTCGCGAAAGCCGCGCCGACGGGTCGCGCCAGACCGAGGCGTGAACCGGCGAACACCTGGAGGAGCCGGCGCCAGCCCGCGCGACGCAGCCGGGCGGCGTCGCCGGGGCTGACCAGGAATTCGCGGGTTCGGACGGGAGCGGGAAGGTTGCGGACGGCCGTCGAGAGCGACTGCAGATCAGCGTGCAGGTCGCTGCACTCCCGGCATTCGGCAATGAGGCCGCTGGCTAGCCGGCCGTCATCGCCGTCCAGGTCGCCGGCCGCGTGAGCGGCGACGAGGAGGAGGTCGTGATCGGCGTGCGCCGCGCGCGGGTCGGTCATATCACGTCCCTGACGGACCACCGGCGACCGTGGTTCCCGTCAGGCCCTTCTCCGGCGGCGCCACCCGATCGCGAGCCACAGCGCGATGCCGGCCGTGACCATGACGACCGACGCAACGGCGACGGTTGCACGCACCCGGTCGGTCGGAGTCTCGGCCGGGAGACGCTCTGCCTCGATGACCGGCGGCGGCGTGGTGCCGCCGGTCGTGCCCTGGGTCGTGCCGGTGCGGTCGCGCGGGGCACCGCTCGCCTCCGTCACGAATATGTCGCCATCACCGGGCGAGCTCGCTGGAAGCACGGTGGCTTCCTGCCCGCCAGCCGGCGCGGCGGCGGCCGTCGGAGGGCCGGCAGCGGCGGC
>JACDAV010000078.1 GCA_013695255.1 Chloroflexota bacterium | reverse complement strand
GGCGGAACAACAGCGGCGGTCGTCGGCGTGGGCGTCGGCGTGGGCGTCGGCGTGGGGCTGGGCACAGGCGTCGGGCTGGGCGTGGGGCTGGGCGAAGGCGTCGGGGACGGCTGGCCAACCGGGCCGATCGGGATCCCGTTCAACGCACCGCCGCGAATGGTGAAGAGCGCGGCCGCGCTGACCGGCAGGTCCGATCCGCCGAAGAAGGTGTCCATGAATGGGGTGATCAACCGGAACTGGCAGGTCAGCTCGACCCGCGCGTGACCTCCCACGGTGTACGTGTTCGGTGCCGGGTCCGGAAAGTTCGGGCCCGGGAGCGGTGTCGGAACGTCGCAGTCCCGCCCGGCCAGGTCGTTCATCATCAGCTGCTGATAGGTCGCCTGGATGGTGGGGTCACCCGTGCCCTGCCACCCGTCCGGATGCAGTGCCGCATAGTTCGCACCGATCTTGACCGCGTTGTTGAGCGTGATCCATTGCATGTACACGCGGCCGAAGTCGATCGCCATCAGCAGCACGAGCGCGATGAGCGGCAGCACGAGCGCGAATTCGGCGAGGCTCTGACCAAAAGCACCCCGACGACGGGCCGCGCGGCTGTCCGGCCGGGCGGTGGGGCGCCGTGGTGCAAGAAAGCGCATGGGTCCCTCGACGGGGCGGCGGTGAGGTAGGGCCGGAATATGCGCGATCCACCTTGCAGGTCGCATTGCGCCGGTGCAGACACGCATCGACCTGCCGTGCCTCCCCCAAACCGCCGGCGCCGCGGTGGTGCGGTCACGCCGCCTGCGGCTACTCCTCGCCCGGCGGCTCGCCCGGCAGAATGATCGTGAACGCCGCGCCCGCTCCGACCTGTCCGGGCTCGAGGACGAGGTCGCCGCCCATCGCGCGGCACAGCTCGCGCGACACGTAGAGTCCCAGCCCGCTGCCCTCGTCCGTGCGCTGCGCGGCGCCCCGTTCGAACCGGCCGAAGAGGCGCCCGCGGTCGGCCTCCGCGACCCCCGGGCCCTGGTCACTGATCGTCAGCCGGAGGCGACCGGCCCCGGGCTCGGGCGCGATCGTGGCCTCGACCGGGGAGCGGCCGCCGTACTTGACCGCGTTGTCGAGGAGCGCCCAGAGGACCTGGTCGAGCTGATCGGCGTCGGTCACGGCGAGCCAGCCCGCGGCCCGATCGTCGAGCGAGAACGGGACGTCCTCGACGGCCAGCGCCTCCCATGCCCGGCGCACCCGCGGCGCGAGCGCGACGACCTCCGCCCGCGGCCGGATCGCGCCGGACTCCAGCCGGGTGACGGTGAGGAGCTGGCGGACCATCCGCGAGAGACGCTCGGTCTGCTCGCCGATGACGCCGAGACGCCGGTCCGGGCGGCTGTCGCTCAGCTGCTGGGCGTGGGCGCGGATGCTGGTCAGCGGCGTCTGGAGGTTGTGGCTGACCCCGCGCAGGAAGTCGTCCTTGGCGGCGTCGAGCTCCAGCAGCTGCGCGTTCTGGGCCTCGACCTGGGCGAACAGCTGGGCGTTGCGGATGGCGATCGCGATCTGGCTGGCATACAGATCGAGCAGATCCTGGTCCGCGCGTTCCCAGCTGCGCGTCGCGGGTAGCCGGCCGACCAGCACGCCCGTCGCCTCGCCGCCCACACGGAGCTCCGCCCGGACCGGCCGCGGCTCGCCGGGCACGCGCTCCGAAGGCGGCACGTCCGCCGGGTCCACGAGCAGCACCACTGCGTCGATCATGGCAAACGCCTCCCGGGCGTCCGCGCCGGCTCGATCGACGAGCACGTCGACCCCGTCCCGGGGCGTCGCCGACTCGATCGCCGTGAGGATCCGGCCGAGCTCCCGGTTGCGACGCTCGAGATCCGCCGCCAGCCGGTTGTGGCTCTCGGCCAGCCGCGCCAGCTCGTCGTCGCCGGAGACGCGGATCGGCGTGGACAGGTCGCCGGCGGCCACGCGATCCACCGCCGCCGCGATCGCCCGGAGTGGCCGGGTGACGTCGGACGCGATCACCCACGCCAGCAGGATGCCGATCAGGGCCGCGACGACGAGCGCGATGAGGAGCAGGCGCCCGAGCGTCGGATCCTCCGAGGGGGCGCCGGAGATCAGGTCGTTGAGGAACAGCAGGGCGGCGAAGACGCCAAGGGGCAGGACGGCCGCGCCGACGAGGGCGATCGTCAGCCGTGCCCGGAACGAGAGCGGCGGTCCGATCCGCTCCGGCTCCGGCGGCGCGTCGACGGACTCGGCCGGTTCCGACCCGCGTTCGATCCGCGGGTCAGGTTCGCGCCGCGGGTCGGGTTCCCGCCGCGGGTCCAGGGCCAGCCGGTCCACGGTTCAGGCCGGGCTCGGCCGGTCCACCGGCATATGGGTGTCGGTGGCTGCTGCCGAGTGGCCCGTCGTCGGCGCCGCGCCGCCTGTCGCGCCCGTTTCTGCCGGCGCGGCCTCCCGGGCGATCAACCGATAGCCCACGCCCCGGACCGTCACCAGGTGCGCCGGCCGGTTGGGCTCGACCTCGACCTTCTGGCGGAGGCGCCGCATCGTGACCCACACGTACGACGGGTCCGCCTGCTCGGTATCGGCCCAGCCGCGGAGGAGCAAGGTCTCGGTCGCGACGGTTTGCCCGATGTTGGCCGCGAGCGCGTACAGCAGGCGCGACTCCGTGGGCGTCAGCTGGACCTCCCGACCGGCGACGGTCGCGACGCGGCGATGCAGCTCCAGCGTGAGGTCCGGCCCCAGGACGAGCTGCTGGCGCGGGACCTTGTCGCCCAGGCGCCTGAGGACCCGGTTGATCCGGGCTCGCAGCTCCGGGTAGTGGTACGGCTTGGTGATGTAGTCCTCGGCGACCTCCTCGAGAAGGTCTGCCTTGCGGTCGCCGGCGTCGATCGCGGACAGGACGATGATCGGCAGGTCCGCGCGGCCCTTGATCTCCCGCGCGAGGGTCAGCCCGTCCATGCGCGGCATCATCATGTCGATGATCAGCAGGTCCGGCCAGCTGGCCTGCAGCCGGCGAAGGGCCTCGTCCCCGTCGCGCGCGGTGATTGCCTCGTAGCCGTCCGCCCTCAGCTGGTCGGCCAGGAGGACGAGCAGGCTCGGGTCGTCGTCGACGATCAGGATCCGGGGCGCGCCGCTGCCCCACGGGGCGCTCGTGCCGGTGAACATTGGCCGAGGATACCAGTGGGGATTCGGCGTTCCGGACGCGACGCCCGTCCGACGCAGCCGTGTCGATCCCGCGGCGGGCGCCTGGGGTGCTCACCTGCGCCTGTGTCGTTTACGAACCAGCTGCGTGGTATCCACCCGACGGCGGCATCGTTGGTGTCGAATACGAGCCTCGTGCGTAAGCGGCACTTGACCGACGCGTGGTCGCTCGGCCGCCCTTGCCGGAGATGCGTCCAGCACGATCCCCACGCGTAGGTGATCCTGGATGGCTCTACTCGGCAGGCACGGGTCGGCGGGTCAGGCCGGCGCCTGTCGCGCGCGCGTGCGGCGGCCCACCGCGCCCGTCTGGCCACCCGTCCGGCGCCCCGGCGCAACTTGTCGAATACCACTCCGCGTGGTGGTAGACGGCGGGTTGTCAGGCCGACACGGGGCGCTCCTGCACGGCTGGGCCGGCCCGACCCAGTCAGCCACCATCGGGGGTGGTACGAGGCGGGGTGGCGGTGGCTATCACTACGCGGGGTGGTCGATGACGAGGATCCGGGCGTCAAGGGCGCCTTGCACCATCCTGGCTGGTAGCTGGCAGAAGTGGGGCGGCGATCAGGGCGCCTTGGGGTTGACGAAGCGGCAGCGAGCGGCGACCGGGCAGCGCTCGTGCTCCGGGTTGCGGGCGTGGCAGATCCGCCGGCCGTGCTGGATGAGGTTGACGTGGGCTTCGTACATCTCGTCCGGCTCGAGCATCGCGAGGAAGAGCTCGTGGGCGTCGTCCGCGGTCGCCTTGGGCGGGATGAGGCCGATCCGCTTCGCGACCCGCTCGACGTGCCGGTCGACCGGCATGAGCGGCAGACCGAAGCAGAAGAGCAGCACGATCGACGCCGTTTTCTTGCCGATGCCGTCGATCTGGGTCAGCCAGGCGCGGGCGTCGGTCGCGGGCAGCTCGCCGAGGAACTCGAGGGAGTAGTCGCCCCGTGCCTCGCGGATCGTCCTGAGCGCCGACTGGAGGCGCGGCGCCTTCTGGTTCGCGAGGCCGCCAGGTCGAATCACGTCGGTCAGCTCGTCGATTGGCGCGAACTCGACCGCGGCCCAGTCGGGGGCTGCACCCGGCGGTAGGCCCTCGCCGCCCCAGCCAGCGCCGAGGTGGTGCTCGACGACGAGGCCGGTGCCCGGGTATGCGCGGCGGAGGGCCTCGAACGCCTTCTCGGCGTTGATGTCGGCGCTGTTCTGGGTGAGGATCGTGAGGATCAGCTCGCTCGTGGGATCGAGCCGGCGCTCCCAGGTCGGGGTCCCGTAGAAGGAGGAAAGGCCCGCGCGGACGTCCTGCTGGAGGTTCGGGCGGTAGCGGGCCAGCCGGCGGACCCACGCCTTGACCGGATCGGGCTTCGCGCGCTTGCGCCTGGCGGGTGGCCGGCGAGAAGTCGCGGCGGGCGTTCGGCGCACCGCGGCGGTCAGGCCCGGAGCACCGGTTCCTGGCCTGGTCACCAGATCGTTTCGACGTCGTACTGGCCGATCCGCGGGTCGGCGGTCACGATCGGGATGCCCTCGATCTGGGCCTGCGCGACGAGGAGCCGGTCCCACGGATCCCGGTGGATCGGCGGCAGCGAGGCGGCTCGGAGCGCGTGGTTCAGCTCGACCGCCATCGCCGAAAGGCCATTCGCGGCCAGCCGGGAAGGGACATAGGTCGCTGCTGGTTCGGGGATCGCGAGGCGGCCGGTGCCTGCCTTCACCCCGATCTCGTAGGCGCTCGCGGCACTCACGTAGAGATCGTTCCGCCCGTCCTCCAGGATCTCGGCTCCCCGTGCGGACAGCCGCGGATCGTCGAGCACCCACCACAGCAGGACGTGCGTGTCGATCAGCGCCTTCACTTGACCAGTTCGCGCATGGGATCATCGGGATGCATGTAGTCAGGATCGAATTCGGGCATCGGGTCATCAAAGTTGGGGTGGATGATCACCTTGCCCTTGTCCATCCCGGGGACGCGTTTGACGCCTCGGCCCTCGAAGGGAACCAGCATCGCCTGGGGAACGCCCGCCTTGGCGATGATGATTCGTTCGCCGGCCGCGGCGCGCGCGACCAGGCGCGAGAAGTGCGTCTTGGCCTCGTGGACGTTGACCGTCGCCATGCGCGGACGATGACTTAGTCGGCAGACTTAGTCAACTCAAGCAAGCGGGCGATCCGCTCACCGCAGCGCAGGAGTGGCGCGGCCCCCGCAGCCATCGCCTCCGCCACCGACTGGGGACGTTCGACCACGGGCACCACGACGACGCCGAGTGACGCGAGCGCCTCGATGCCCTCCGGCGTCACCCCGCCGCCGACGGCGATCGTCGGAGTTCCACGTGCGTGCGCTCGATGCGCCACCCCCAGGGCCGTCTTCCCGAACGCCGTCTGCGCATCGATCCGGCCCTCCCCGGTGATGACCAGGTTCGCGCGGCCGAGCTTCTGCTCGAACCCCGTCGCCTCCATCACGAGCTCGATGCCGGGAACGAGGTCCACCGTGTGGAACCAGTCCCTGACCGCCAGCAGCCCGAAGCCGGTCCCACCGGCTGCACCGGCCCCCGGCGTCTCACGCTCACGCCTCCCGGTCGCCTGCTCCAGGAGTCCGGCGTAGTGCCCGAGACCGCGCTCGAGGACGTCCACATCGGCAGCGTCGGCGCCCTTCTGCGGCCCGTACGTCGCGGCCGCCCCGTGCTCGCCTAGCAAGGGGTTGGTCACGTCGCAGGCGATCCGCAGGTCGACCTCGACCAGCCTCGGATCGAGGCGGGACAGGTCGATCGCCTCGAGATCCTCGAGAACATCGGGCGCCAGGTCTGGCTGGTGACCGAACGGCCACGTGTACACCGCCCCGAGTGCCTCGAGGATGCCGGCGCCGCCATCGGTCGTCGCGCTTCCGCCGATCCCGATCGTGATCTGGCGGACGCCGGCGTCCAGCACGGCGCGAAGGA
>JACDAV010000077.1 GCA_013695255.1 Chloroflexota bacterium | reverse complement strand
CTCGGCCGGCATCCGGCCGCCTTCGTAGCTCCGGCGCTCTTCCTCCTCCACCGCGATCCGGATCTGGTGCTTCAGCCCAGGATCCCCGATCGCCACGAACGTCCAGGGTTGTTGATGGGCGCCCGAGGGCGCAGTCGAGGCCGTCATGATCGCGAGCTCGATCGCCTCCCGCGGGACCGGATCGGACGAGAACATTCGAACGCTGCGCCTCTCGTCCATCTCACCGAAGAAGCTTCGCCCTCGCTCGAGCACGTCGGCCTCCGGACGGCGCCGTGGGCGGTGGGGGATCAGTCGTGGCTCGGGGAATTGCCGGCTCGATGCTGCCATGGGCCTCCTCCTTGACGCCTCGCTCCGATTCACGGCTGGGCTCCCGCGATCGAGCTGTACCTCTCACTGCGTGAGCGGCGTCCAGACGAGCTCTCTGGATTCCGCGACGCGCACGCCGTCACAGCTTCGTCACGGGCGGGCCATAGGGTGTGGCCGTGGTCTCATCGATGGCTGCTCCGGGATATGGTGGCGGTCGGCCGCTGCCGGCCCACGCGATCCTCGAGGATCCACGGGCGGACTTCGATTCTGGCCTGCTCGTTCGCCTCCAGGCCGCCCTCCTCGGGCTCCACGACGGGCAGACTTTACGGGTCGCGAGTCCGCTCGACTCCGTCGCCGCCGATCTGCGGACGTTCGAGATCGCGACCGGCCACGCGCTCTAGACGGTCGTACCGGATCAGGATCGGCCCGGATGGCGGTTCCACTAGATTCGCAAGGGTCGCGCGCGCACGGACTGGGCCGACGCCAGCACCTGCGGCTGACCCGCCGGTGCCCGAAGCGAAGGAGGCAGAGATGACCCAGGCCACGACAGTCCCGCGGTCCGAGGCGATCGCTCGTGCCATCGACAGCCCGTGGTTCGGCCGGGCGATGGCGGCCCTCCGGATCTACTTCGGTGTCCTGTTCCTCCACAACGGCATCGCCAAGCTGCTGCCGGCCGTGCCCAACCTCTGGCCGGACACCCCGCTCGGGTTCGTCATCAACGCCGAGGGGAACCGGAGTGCGCGTTCGATCCTCGAGTTCGAGGTGATCACCCAGCAGCATCCGGTCGAGCCGTACCGGGCGCTCGTCGAGAACGTCGTGCTGCCCAACTTCGGTCCGTTCGTGTTCGGGATAGGTGCGCTCGAAACCTCCGTCGGGATCCTGCTGATCGTCGGCTTTCTGACGCCGCTGGCCGCGCTGATCGCCGCCGGTATGGTGCTCCACCTCCAGTTCGCGACCCTCTGGAACGACAAGTGGATCTACGAGTACTCGGTCGAGTGGCTGCCGTTGCTCTGCCTGGCGGCGTTTCGAGCGGGTCGCTGGCATGGGCTCGACGCCCGCTTCGCCGCGACCCGCGCCAGATGGTTCGGATGAGCATCCGGCTCCCGCCCGCGCGGACGTTCGTCACCGGTGGCGCAGGATTCATCGGAGGCGAGCTCCTGGCTTTGCTGCTGGCGGACGGTGGCGAGGTCACGGTGTTCGACGACCTCTCGACCGCCGACCCCGATTGGTCGGCGCCGTTCATCGACGAGCCGCGCCTCACGTTCGTCCGCGGTGACGCAGCGGATCCGACCGCCCTCGCGGCTGCTTTGCCGGGACATGACCGCGTCGTCCACCTGGCCTCCGGCACGGACATCGCAGGCGGCTTCGGGCATCCCGAGCGGGACTTCGTCGCGGGGGTCGTGGCCACCGAGGCCGTCTGCGCCGCCATGCGGCAGCTCGACATCCGCGAGCTCTGGTACGCATCGTCCGGCGTCGTCTACGGGCGCCCGCCCAGGATCCCGTCCGCGGAGGGCGACGGCCCGCTGCTGCCCGAGTCGCATTACGCCGCGGCCAAGCTCGCCGGCGAGGCGATCGTCTCGGGTTTCGCCCACCTCTACGGCTGGCGTGCGTTCGCCTTCCGCTTCGGCAACACCGTCGGCTCGCGCTCGGATCACGGGGTCGTGCACGACTTCGTGGTCAAGCTGCTCCGGGACCCGCGACGGCTCGAGATCCTCGGTGACGGATCCCAGGCCAAGCCATACGTGGCGGTGCGGGACGTCGTGGCCGGGATGCGCCACGCCGCGGCGGTCGCTCCTGCGCGCCCGATGACCGTCTTGAACGTCGGCCCGGAGGGCACGCTGCCGGTGCGCGACGTCGCCGAGATCGTCACCGCGGCGCTCGACCTCTCGATCGCATCCGTGGAGTGCGCCTTCACTGGTGGTGCCACCGTGGGTGGCGGCGGTTGGCCGGGTGACACGGCCCACGTCGAATTCGACACGACCGCATTGCGGTCGCTCGGTTGGCGGCCGAGCATGACCGCCGAGGGGGCCGTCCGCGCGGCGGCGCTGGGCATCGCGGCGAGATACCGCAGCTCCCGACGGCCGCTGCTGACCGCGGCTGAGCGTCGTGCGGCGTCGCTCGTCGCGGTGGGTTCGACGTTGGGATGACCGAGCCTCACTTCTCGGTCGCCCTGCCGGGCCGCGACGTCGAGCGAGCCGGGATCGCTGCGCGGATCGGTCCTTGGATGGGCGTCTCCGCAGCGAGTTGGCCGGCTCTCCTGTCTGTCATGGCCGGACTAGCTGCGACCGGCTGGGTGGCGATGCTGCTCATCGGTCGGGTCGACGGCCTGTCGGCGACGCCGTACGACCTGGCCTTCTTCCAGCAGGTGATCTGGAACGTCGGTACAAATGGTCAGTGGATCTCGAGCTTCCACGAGGGCTCGTTCCTGGGCCTCCACTTCTCGCCGATCCTCGCGGTGCCGGCGCTCGTCGAACGCTTCGTCGGGGCCGACGTCCGGGTCCTCAGCCTGTTCCACGCGGCGGCCGTCGGTGCCATCGTTCCGGCTGCGTTCATGTTTCTGCGCGCGGCCCTCCGGCCGAACCGTTGGGCGGGAGCCCTGGCGGCAGGGCTGGCGCTCGGCATCCCCGTGTGGGGTGCGATGCAGGACGTGATCAGATCCGACTTCCACCCGGAGGCGGCCGGCGTGGGCCTGGCCCTGCTGGCAGGTTGGGCAGGCCTGACCGGGCGCCCGCGAGCGATGTGGGTGTTCGCGATCCTGGCGCTCGCGACCCGCGAGGACCTTGCCTACGCCGTCGGCGTCATCGGGCTGGTCGTTGCCGGGCGTGGCAGGGGCGACCTTCGTCGCCACGGCCGGATCCTCGCTCTCGTGGCGGCGTCGTGGGCTGTCGTCGTGTTCAGCCTTCTGATGCCGTGGCTCCGCGACGGGGCCGTGAGCGACACGGCCCACTACTACGCCTGGCTGGGCGGCGGGCTCGGGGTGCTGGCTGCACCATTCACGATGACTGAGAGGGTGGTCGCGGCGTTGACCCGCCCCGAGCCATGGTTCGTGGTCGCCGGGATGACCGTCTCGCTGCTCGGGCTGCCGCTGGTCCGGCCTCGGTGGGGCGTCCTCGTCCTGCCGCCGCTACTGGCGCTGTTGCTCTCGAATCATCGGTGGCAGGCCAACGTGACGCTGCAGTACTCACTGATTCTCGTCGTTCCCCTTCTCGTATCCGCGGGGCTCGGGGGACGACGGGCGATCGTTGCGGCGACCCGGCTTCGGCGGTGGTGGCGCCGCCGGTCCACCGGTCATCGGGCCGTGGTGCGTCGCCCGTCGACGGCCACGGTACGTCCGTCCGCGCAGATGGGTGCGTTGCTGGTGGGCGCGGTTCTCCCGGCGGTCGCCGGCGCCTGGATCCAGGGCTCGCTGCCCCCGTTCGACCACAGTGATCCGACCTTCCTCGAGCGACCAGCCGCGGTCGATCGGCTCCGGCGCGTGGCGAGCGGCCTACCCGAGACGGCACGGCTGACCGTCGACGTAGGGCTGGTCGCGCCGCTGGCGGACCGCGCCGCGATTCGCTCGCTGGTCGCGGGCGGATTCCCGTCGCGAGACGCCTACGTGCTCGTTGACCGCGACGCATGGTCGTCGGGCAAGCGGGAGGCGCAGCGACGAGGGCGGATCCTCGAGGTGCTCAGGTCGAGCGCTCGACCGATCCTCGCCGACGACGGCCGGTTCGTGCTGTGGGGCCCACAGCCCGGTGGGGGCGTGCCGTGAACGAGCGGGTCGCGGCGGTGGTGCCGGCCATCGACGAGCGCGAGGCGATCGGCGAAGTCGTCGACGGGCTCCGGGGGGCGGGGGCCTGCTGCGTCCTGGTGGTCGACGGGGGCTCACGGGACGGCACCCGCGACGCCGCGGCTGCCGCAGGCGCAGCGATCGTCCACGAGCCGCGACGCGGCTACGGACGGGCCTGTGTGACCGGTGCCGAGCGGGCTCTCCGCCCAGGACCGGACGGTCATCTTCACGACGTCATCGCGTTCCTCGACGGCGACGGATCGTGCGACCCAGCCGACCTGCCGAGGCTCGTCGCCGCGCTCCACGACGCCGACGTCGCCATGGGCCGGCGGCCGGGACACCTTATCGAGTCCGGCGCCATGCCCTGGCACGCGCGGCTCGGCAACCGTCTCGTTGCCGCGATCATTGCGGCGCGGTCCGGGCGCGTCCTGCACGATCTCCCACCCTTCAAGGCGCTCGGGCGCGCGACGCTGGAGCGCTTGGAACTGGACGATAAGGGATACGGCTGGACGGCCCAGCTCGCCGCGCGGACCCTCGTCGAGCCGTCCATCCGGGTGCTGGAAGTCCCCGTCGCGTTCCGCGTCCGGCGCGGCGGCGTGAGCAAGGTCTCGGGCTCATCGATGGCCTCGATCCGGGCCGGCCGGGCGATGATCGCGGTTGCCCTCCGCGAGACAAGACCGCGACCTGTCATCGGCTTGATGGCCAAGGCGCCCGGGCCCGGTCACGCGAAGACCCGCCTCGCCGTCGAACTCGGCGAGGACCACACCGCGGGCCTGTGGGCGGCCTGTCTTGCCGATGTCGCCGGGACCGTCCGCGCGGCCGCCGGGGAGGGACGCGCCCGCTCGATCGTGATGCTCGCGCGGGTGGCTGATGTCGAGCCGATCGGCCGGATCGTCGGACCTGGCTGGACCCCGATCGTCCAGCGCCGCCCCGGCCTATCGGCGGCCCTCGCAGACGTGTTCCTGGCTGCCTTCGATCGCGGCGCCGATCGGGCCGTGGCCGTGGCCGGCGACGTGCCCGCACTGCCGCCCTCTCGGATCGAGATTGCCCTGGCGGCTCTGGACGGTGGCGCTCGCTCCGCCGTCATCGGGCCGAGCAGCGACGGCGGGTACCACCTCGTGGGCCTGCGCTGGCGATCCGCCCCGAGATGGTGGCCGCGCCCGCTCCGGCGGCAGGAGCGGGAGCGGCTCGCGCGCCGACTCGAAACCGCCTTCGGCAGCGTCGCAATGGGCGGGGCGTCGGCGCTCGACGCTACGCAGCGGGCGCTTGGCGAGGCCGGCTGGCGCGTCTCGACCGTCGCCTCATGGCCGGACGTCGACACCCTCGCCGACCTTCGCACGCTCGCCCGCCAGCTCGACACGGATGGCCGCTGGGCGCCTCGCACGGCCGCCTGGATCGCACGTCATCGAGTCGTTATCGACGGCCCGCTGACTTCGCCTGAGTTGCAACGGTAGGAGGAACCAGTGGAGATCCTGGCCGGTCTGCTGCTGATCGTTGTCGCGGTCCTCGACCTGGCCGACAAGTGGGAGAGCATCCGGGTGGTCTTCGGGATCTGAACGCGCCGCCGGCGTCAGTCTCGAGCCTCCGGCGGAGCTTCAATCGCGTTGGTCCCGGCGCCAAACCGCACATTACGCGCCCGCGATCACGTCAGCTGGCGCCCGGATAACCTGGTCGAACTCGCAGGTGCCGAATCGCTGGTGGTAGGGACGGGTTCAACGTCACCTGACCGCCTTCCGAGTCGAGCCCCAGGATCGTTCTGATTGCCAGGAGGGGTGCCCCGGCAGCCCACGCTTGCGGTCGAGACGCGGTGGGGTACTCGACTGCCACCGTCGTCGCGCCGCCGTGGCGCACGAGGAGATCGTTGTCCGACACTCGTGGCCGGCCGCGAAAAAGTTGGGCATTGGCGCGCCCGACAGGATTTTCGGATCCCGATCGAGGGCGCCTCGGATCGTAGGATCGCAGGCAAAATTGCCTGAGCAGAGCCGCCCTGAATGACCTGCCATTGCGACCGCTCGCAGCATGATCGTCGTTGCGTGCGCGGTCCGGGTCTCTAGGGCTCGATCAGCTGCCGTTTCTCGCGGCACTGGGTGGGGGCGTGATCGTCAGCGGCATCGAACAGCTATCCCGCCAGAGCTTCGTCGAACAAACTCAGTTGCTCGCCGGCGGCCAGAAGCCTCATCAGCTCCGGTATGTGAAGCGGCACGGCGTTCAGTCGTTCGGATGGCGCATACCATCGGCCCCGCGTCGCGCCACGCGGCTCGAGCCAACCGGCCCGCGTGATGCGACCGAGCTCAGCCCGAACGGCCGGCATCGATCGCCCGGTCAGTTCGGCGAGCGCTGCCGTGCGGAGTCGGCTGACTCGCGCAGCGAGCAGCGTCGAGCCCCACTCGAGCGGCTCCCTGGCATCGGCAAGCGCGGACACCAGGATCCCGATATCCGTCGGCAGCGCGTCGAGGATGCGGTTCCGCGCGTCCAGCCGATCGAGTGAGATCCGAGTGTAGTAATCGAGCCATTCGGTGACCGGGTGGTTTTCTGGGTCATAGGTTGGGCCCAGAGTGGTCCGTAACGCGTCGATGTATTCGTCTCGGTTCCGACGGAGATAGGCCTCGATGCTGATGAGCTCGGGCGATCGGACGCCGTCGCGAACGAGTTCCATGGCGGCGAGGATCCGTGCCGTACGGCCGTTGCCATCGTTGAACGGATGGATCGCGATGATGTTGAGGTGGAGCAGCGCTGACCGGATGAGGGGCGGGGCCTGATCCCGTCGTGTCAGCCACTCGATGAGCTCGTCCATGAGGGTCTGGACGAGGAGCGGGCTCGGACCCGTGAAGATCCCGACGAAGACATCCTCGCCTGGCCCGCGGTAGTTGCCGTGTGTATCGCGAGGAAGTCCCTCCATGATCGTCGCGCTGATGAGGTGGATCACTTCGTGCGACCAGGCAAATCCCGGGCGCGCGGCGGCGTCGCGGGCGAGGTTCAGGGCGCGGTTGTAGTTCTCGACTTCGCGAATGTGACCCGCGTCGGCATCGATCGCCGCGCCCGCCAGAACCGCTTCGACCTCGGCAGGACCGAGCGGATTCCCCTCGATCCCCGTGCTGCCAGATACGGCCGCATCGCGGGCCGCGGGCCAGACGGCCAGCATCCGCCAACTCCCCGGTCCGAGCTCGGCATC
>JACDAV010000209.1 GCA_013695255.1 Chloroflexota bacterium | reverse complement strand
TCTACAACTTCGAGAAGTCCCCGCCGACCGACACCGTGCCGGCCTCGACGGAGAACTCGACCGTGCTGCCGTTCGCGGCCGTCGCGGCTCTCACCCTGATCGGTGGCGCCTTCGCGCTTCGCCGACGCACCGCCTGACCAGGCTCCTCCCTCCCTCGGCCGGCGCTTTCCCTCGGGAAGCGCCGGCCGCTCCATATCCGGGACGTTGTTGAATGAACCATCCCCGCCGTCGGCAGGCGGCAATCATCGCGATGTTCGGCGCCCTGGCCCTCGCCGGCTGCGGCGGCGCGGCGCCGGCCGCCACGGACAGCCCCGCGAGCACCCCGACGACTCCCTCGGGGCCCCGAGCTTCAGCCTCGGTCACCGCTGAACCATCGGCGGCGATCACGCCGCAGCCGTCGTCGGATCCGACCGCCAGCCCGGCCGCGTCACACGACGCGAGGCTCGACGCCCTCCCCAGCCGCATCGTCGTGGCCGATCTCGAGATCGACCTCCCGGTCGTGTCGGGGGATCTCGACGTGCCGGGCAATCCGCCGGACTACCCCCTGTGCGACGTCGCCCAATACCTGACCACCTACCGCTACCCCGCCCGGCCCGGGACGACGACCTGGATCTACGGCCATGCGCGGGCGGACATGTTCCTGCCGCTGCTGGAGGCCTCGGAGCGCGACGACGGCAGGGAGCTCGTGGGCATGACCGTCGACCTCTACTCCGACGGCGGACGGCGGTACACCTACCGCATCACCGAGGTGGTCCGCCACGCGACCGATCGCGGGATCGCACGCGACGTCCCCGAGGACTCGCGCCGGCTCGTCCTCCAGACCAGCGAGGGGCCCCGCGGCACCGTGCCGAAGCTGCAGGTCGCGGCCGAGCTGATCGACGAGACGTCCGCCGATCCGGCCGAGGCGATGCCCCCGGCCTCACCGCGGAGCTGCTACATCCCCTGACCGGATCCTCGAGGCCCGCTGGGGCGGCCCACGCCACGGCCACTCGTCAGTGCTCGAGGAAGTGCGGCGCCGGCGGCCCGATCCGCTCCCGGATCCAGGCCGCCCCGAGCAGGAGCAGCTGGAACCCGAAGGCGAGCCAGATCATGGCGGCGAAGATGGCGACGAACGTCCCATAGACGGCGGCGGCGCCGATGATCCTCGGCGCGATGTAGCTGAACAGCTGCGTCAGCAGCGTCAGGCCGACGCCGATCACGACCGCCGGCAGCAGCACCGCCCGCCACGGGATGGGTCGCGGCGGCACGACCCGGTAGATGAGGGCCATCCCGCCGATGAACACGAGCAGCGTCAGAAGCGGGGTCACGAGGGCCCAGAACATCCGGGTGCTGCCGAACAGGCGGCCCGTCGTCTGCTCGGCGAGGAACGAGGCGAGCCCCGTCAGCACGAGCGCGACGAGGAATACGCCGACCAGGAGCAGCACCGAGACGATCCCTCGAACCGTCCGCTCGAGAAGCCCGCGCGGGGCGGATTGCGTGAAGATCCGGGCGAACGCGTCGTCGAGCGAGCCATAGAAGCGGCTGGCGCCCCAGGCCAGGCCGATCAGGCCGATCGTCCCGGCCCCGGCCGCTCCCTCCTTGATCGACTCGAGGCTGGCCGCGAGGAAGCCCTGCAGGGGCGGCAGGCTCTGGCCGATGCCCTCGACCACGGCGGCCCGTCGCTCGGCGTCCTCGACCACGAAGCCGAGCACGCCGGTGAGGAGCAGCAGCGTCGGCAGCAACGCAAACAGGGCGCTGTAGGTGAGGCCGCCGGCGAGCAGCCCCCCGCCCGCCTGGTCGAACCGCTCGAACACGCGGCGAGCCATCGTGACCGGCGCCCAGCCGAGGCCGCGGTCAATGAGCGCCTGGATGGATGCCGGCAGCTTCACGCGGCCGCTGCCAGCCCGCTCAGCGTCTCAGCTCCTCGAAAAGCGCAGGCTGGAGATCCGAGGCGCGGACGCGTCGGGGCGCCACCAGCAGCGCTCGGACCTCGCCGCGTCGCACGAACCGCCTGCCGCCCAGCTTGATGCTCTGGAGCCTGCCCGTCCGCGCCCAGACACCGATGGTTGCCGGCCGGAAGTGGACGTTGGCGGCGCGCAGGATGTCAGCGGCCTCGGCCAGCGTGATCCAGTCGGAGGCGGCCGGCATCGGCGGCCGTCAGCCCTCGCCGCCCGAGGCGGACCCGGAGCCGCTCGAAGCCGCCTTGTTCGGGGCGCTTGATCCCGAGCCGGACCCGTCCCCGGACTTCGGGCTCGGCTCGGGTGGACGGCCGCGGGAGCCCGCGGAGTCTGCCGCGCCCGCGTCGGATTTCTCCGACCTGTCGGACCGTTCCGACCGGTCTGCTCTGCCCGACCTCTCGTGCCGGTCCGATCCGGCCGACTTCTCGTGCCGGTCGGACCCGTCCGACTTCTCGGACTTCTCGGACTTGCCGTCACTGGCGCCGTCGGCGCTCGCGCCGACGGGTCTGGCGCCGCTCCTGGCCGAGCTCCGATCCTTTTTCGCCCACCCGGAGCCCTTGAACAGGATGGTCGGCGGCGCGAACTCCTTGCGGAGGGTGCCCTCCGCGCCACACAGGGCGCAGAAGGTCGGCGTGGGGTCGTTCCGGCCGTGGAGCATGTCCGTGCGTTTGCCGCAGGCGGAGCAGCTGTACTCGTAGATCGGCATCGAAGCGTCGTCAGCCGCGCAGGAGACGCATGCCGCACTTCGGGCAGTAGAAGGCGCGCTCGTGCGCCGAGGCGAACCCGCAGTGGGCGCACACCAACCCACCGCGGCCGGCGGCGGGCACTGGCCGCTCCGAGGCGGTCAGGCCGAGGGAATGCTGGCTGGCCAGGATGTTGCTCAGAAGGCTTGCGATCAGGCGCCCGCCGATGCGGTCCGTGTCGCCCCGCACTCCTCGGCCACCCCAGCCGACCACCGCCCGCAGGATCATGTCGCCGGTCGCCTCGTCCCAGTGCGAGGCGACGCCGCCCACGATCGCGTTGTACTCCGGGTAGCCGGACGTGTCCCCACCTCGCCGTCCAGCAGCGCACAGACGAAGGTGTCGAAGGCGAGATCGATCGCGTCGAGCGACTCGAGCACGACGAGCGCATGCCGGGTCACCGGTGAGTGCACGTGATGGGCATTCAGCCACTGCATCGCCTCGGACGGCCGGGCGATGACCGGGGTCGCCTGGCTGAGCTCAATCGGCAGTGGCTCGACGACCTCGATCTCGCTACCGGTCACGCCGGCCAGCATCGACGGGAGGTCCGCCATCGCGTTGGGCCCCGCCCGCATCCGGACGCCCTCGCTGCTCTTGCCGGCGTAGTACAGCTTCAGCTGGAATTCCTGGGCGACGACCTCATCCGGCAGGCCGGCTGCATGAGCAGCGGGGGCATCAACCTTGCCGTCCCCGCGGCGCTTCAGGAAATCGAGCGGCACAGACGCCCCTTCGTGCTGTCGCGACGTGGACGGCCGTTATCGTAGCAGCGGATCGGGTCCCGGCCGGCCCGGGGGATCGCTGGCTATACTCCCGCCGATGCCCAGCCAGACCCCTGCCGGGCTTGCGGAAGCGGAGGCCGCTGAGCCTGCCCGGGCGGTCGTCCATCTCGTCCCGCACACCCACTGGGACCGCGAGTGGTACGAGCCCTTCCAGACGTTCCGCCTCCGGCTCGTTGAGCTGGTCGACGGTCTCCTGGAGCGGATGCAGGCCGACGCACGCCTCCGGTTCACGCTCGACGGTCAGTGCGCCACGGTTGACGACTACCTGGAGCTGCGACCGGAAGCTGAGCCCGTGATCCGACGGCTCGTCGCTGAGGGCCGCCTCGCGATCGGGCCGTGGCAGATCCTCATGGACGAGTTCCTCGTCTCTGGCGAGACGATGGTCCGCAACCTCGAGCTCGGCTGGGCGCGCGCCACGGAGCTGGGCGGAGCGATGCGCGTCGGCTACCTGCCGGA
>JACDAV010000064.1 GCA_013695255.1 Chloroflexota bacterium | reverse complement strand
GCGATCGCGGGCGGCTCGGCGCGCGCATCAACGAGCAGCCGGGCCGTCGAGAGGTGCACGGGCGGCGGCGCCGCTCGGCGGGCGACCGCGCGCTCGAAGAACGTCCCGAGCGTGTCGACCGTGTACTCGAACAGGTCGCCTTCATTGACCACGTACTGCTGGAGGATCGCCGCGGTGGCGCTGGTGCCGTCCGCGGCCCGGTACTCGAGCGCGCCGCCGACCGCTGGAACTCGGCCGAAGCTGCGCTCGGTCAGGAACCGTCCCATCTCGAGATCCGGGTTCGTGCCGGTCTCGACGGCCCGGTACAGCTTGAGGATGAAGCGATCGCCAAGGACCACGGAGCTGTTGCTCTGCTCCGATCGGATGGGCTTCGAGGTCAACGCGCCGGCCTCGCCGCGCATGTCCCGCTGGCCCCGCTCCGGCCGCCCGATGAGCTCCCCGCCCGATCCACGCCAGCGGCGCCGGTCGAGGATCGCCCGGAGGAGCGCCGTGCCGAACTCGGGGACAACCGCCGCGTCGACCAGGATGGCGGGGTCGTGGCCGGGGCCGGTGGGCTCGAACCGGGCAATCCCCGCCTGCGGCGTGTCGGTCAGCAGCTCCGCGGCGGGGCCTGCCTCGAGACGGGTGATCGGCGCCAGGTAGAGGTCCGGATCACCGTCCGTGTAGTCGATCCGGACCAGCAGGACGAGCACGCTGCCGGTGGCGAAGCTGACGGGCACGGTGTCGACGATGCGCGCGCCGCGCACCTTGCGCGCCTTTCCCCGGAACCAGCGACGGGCCTGGATCCAGCCCGAGACCCGGCGGGCCAGGGCGTCGGCATGGGGCCGCAGCACCAGGTCCTCGAGCGCTGTCACCGGCGGCAGCACGGGCAGGCCTTCCGGCGGAACGGAGCTGCCCTCGAGCGGCGCCGGCGGGGTCTCGAGC
Source organism: Chloroflexota bacterium (assembly GCA_013695255.1). Lineage (GTDB taxonomy): Bacteria > Chloroflexota > Limnocylindria > Limnocylindrales > CSP1-4 > JACDAV01. The sequence continues at coordinate 2,905 of JACDAV010000064.1, read as the reverse complement.
GAGAACCACAGGAACGCGTGCGGGTGGAGGGTCAGCACGTACGGCGCCTCGCCGGCCGGCGGGAACTCGACCCGCCCGAACATCTCGACCGGCACGCGACCGGCGAAGGCGGACAGGTCCAGCTCGACGGGCTGGACGTATCGCGACAGGTTGGCCACCACGAGCAGGGTCTCGTCGCCGTGCCGCCGGACGAAGGCCAGGATCCGGCGGTTGTCCGGGTGCAGGAACTCGAGGCTGCCGCGGCTGAACGCGGGATGCCGCTTGCGGAGATCGATCAGCCGCTTCATCCACCAGAGCAGGGAGTGCGGGTTGGCCTGCTGGGTGTCGACGTTGACGGCCTCGTAGTGATACTCGGGATCGGTGATGACCGGCAGGTAGAGCTGCTGGCGGTTCGCCTCGGAGAAGCCCGCGTTGCGGTTGCCGCTCCACTGCATCGGGGTGCGCACGCCGTTCCGGTCGCCGACGTAGACGTTGTCGCCCATCCCGATCTCGTCGCCGTAGTAGATGACCGGCGTGCCCGGCATCGAGAACAGGAGCCCGTTGAGGAGCTCGATCCGGCGCCGGTGGTTGCCGAGGAGCGGCGCCAGCCGCCGGCGGATCCCGAGGTTGATCCGCATCTGCGGGTCGTGCGCGTAGACCCGGTACATGTAGTCGCGCTCCTCGTCGGTCACCATCTCGAGCGTCAGCTCGTCGTGGTTGCGCAGGAAGAGCGCCCACTGCGCCGACTCGGGGATGGCCGGCGTCTGGTCGAGGATGTCGATGATCGGGAAGCGGTCCTCCATCCGGACCGCCATGAACATGCGCGGCATGACCGGGAAGTGGAAGGCCATGTGGCACTCGTCGCCGTCGCCGAAGTACTCGACGGAGTCCTCCGGCCACTGGTTCGCCTCGGCCAGCAGCATCCGGCCCGGGAACCGCTCGTCGATGTGGGCGCGCAGCCCCTTCAGGAACGCGTGCGTCTCCGGCAGGTTCTCGCAGTTGGTCCCCTCGCGCTCGAACAGGTAGGGGATCGCGTCGAGCCGGAGTCCGTCGACGCCCATCTCGAGCCAGAAGTCCATCGTCCGGAAGATCGCCTCGCGGACGCGCGGGTTGTCGAAGTTGAGGTCCGGCTGGTGGGCGTAGAAGCGGTGCCAGTAGTAGGCGCCGGCGACCGGGTCCCAGGCCCAGTTCGAGACCTCGAAGTCCTTGAAGATGATGCGGGCGTCGCGGTATCGGTCCGGCGTGTCGCTCCACACATAGAAGTCCCGCCACCCGCTGCCCGGCTTCGCCCGGCGTGCCCGCTGGAACCAGGGATGCTGGTCAGACGTGTGGTTGCAGACGAGCTCCGTGATCACCCGGAGCCCGCGCTGGTGCGCCGCCCGGATGAGCTGGCGGAGGTCCCGCAGCGTGCCGTAGTCCGGGTGGACGCTCCCGAAGTCGGCGATGTCGTAGCCGTCGTCCTTGAGCGGCGACGGGTAGAAGGGCAGGATCCAGATCGCGGTGACGCCGAGGTCGCGCAGGTAGTCGAGCTTCTCGGTCAGCCCGCGGAAGTCCCCGCGCCCGTCGCCGTTGCTGTCCCGGAACGCCCGGACGTGGACCTCGTAGATGACCGCGTCCTTGTACCAGAGCGGGTCGTCCGCCTCCGGATGCCGGCTGGCCGCGGGCCTCGCCGCGGCGCCACGGACGCGGCCGTCAGGAAGGGGACGGGCGGGGCGGCGCCGGGCGCGGGGCGTCTCCAGGGCCATCAGCCGGGGGCTCCGCCACCTGCCGCGTCCCCGTCGGCTGGACGGAGGTGCAGGATGCGGGCCGGCATGACCGCCGGATCGATCGACAGTCGCTGCCTGGGCCCGCGCCACGTCTCGACTCCGCCGGCGAGAAGGTCCTCGGCCTCGTACGGAGCGTCGGCCGGAAGTCCCAGCCACCCGAGCGGCAACTCCACTGTCCCCGAGCGCGGGTTCCGGAAGTCGAGGCTCACGATCGTCAGGACACAGTCGCGGTTGTCGGCGGAGCGCTTCGTGTAGGCCAGCAGCTGGTCGTCGTCGATCGGGTGGAAGTCGAGCCGCTCGTTCCACTGTAACGCGGGGTGGCGGTGCCGGATCCGGTTGACGACGGCGATCAGCGGCGCGAGCGAACGCTCGTCGGCCAGCTCCCAGTGCTGGAGCTGGTACTTCTCCGAGTCGAGGTACTCCTCGCTCCCGGGCTCACGGGGCGTGGCCTCCTGGAGCTCGAACGCCGGTCCGTAGATCCCGTAGTTGGCGGACAGCGTGGCGGCCAGGATCAGGCGCGCCTGGAAGGCCGCCCGGCCGCCATGCTGGAGCGTCTCGTGCAGGATGTCCGGCGTGTTCGGCCAGGCGTTGGGGCGGAAGAAGTCGGCCACCGGCGGACGGGTGAGCTCTTCGAAGTAGCTCTGCAGCTCCCACTTCGTGTTGCGCCACGTGAAGTACGTGTACGACTGGCTGAAGCCGATCTTGCCCAGCCGGTACATGACCTTCGGCCGGGTGAACGCCTCGGCCAGGAAGATCGCCTCCGGATGGTCGCGCTTGATCTCGCCGATCAGCCACTCCCAGAACGGGAACGCCTTGGTGTGCGGGTTGTCCACGCGGAAGATCGTGACGCCCTGCTCGATCCAGTACTCGATGACCTCGCAGAGGTGCCGCCACAGGCCCGGCCAGTCCTCCGATTCGAAGTCGAACGGGTAGATGTCCTGGTACTTCTTCGGCGGGTTCTCCGCGTACTGCACGGTGCCATCCGGGCGCTGGCGGAACCAGGTCCGGTGCTCCTGGACGGCCGGGTGGTCCGGCGAGGCCTGAAAGGCGATGTCGAGCGCGACGTCCATGCCACGCAGCCCCGCCTCCCGCACGAGGTCGTGGAAGTCGGCCAGGGTCCCGAGATCGGGATGGATGGCGGTGTGGCCGCCCTCCGGTCC
>JACDAV010000059.1 GCA_013695255.1 Chloroflexota bacterium | reverse complement strand
CCGCCGCCGTCCCGCACACGCGCCCCGTCCCGATTCTCGGGACCGCGTCCCAACCGGACCTCCTGCGCGGCGACGTTCGGGCGGGCCCGACCGGGCTGCTCCGCGTGCCCGGGGCGGCGATCTCCGTTCTCGAGATGGCGATCGCGGCGGCGGGGCTCCCGGCGGTCGGCTACTTCGCCCAGGTTCCCCATTACGTCAACGGTCCGTACCCCGCGGCCGCCCTCGAGCTCGTCCAGGCGGTCGCGCGGCACCTCGACGTCGCGGCGCCGTTGAGCGCCCTCGCCGAGGAGGCCCGCCAGATCCGCGCCCGGCTGGACACGGCAACCGCGGTCGACGAGGCCGCCCGGACCTACGTCGAGCGCCTCGAGGCCATGGCCGACGAGGAGCGGCTGCCGTCCGGCGACGACCTCATCGCCGACATCGAGAAGTTCCTGCGCGAACGCGGCGAGGAGGGGACGCCCCGGAGCCAGGCCTGAACCCGGCAGGCTCCCGGTCGATCGACTCGGCGTGGACGGTCCGCCGGTCGTCGAGTCGCTGATCGAACGGATGTTCGATTGCGGAAGGCTCCTCGCCGACCCATCTCGTGCGCTCCGCGCGCCCAGACGTTGCGAAGAAGAGTAGCTGCGCGCAGCTGCCGTGGTAGGATTCCCGGAACCACCTCGCCCTCATCCGAGGATCCCCATCGATGGCCGGCGGCGTGCTCCTTGGCACCGTGGAGCTCCAGCCGGTCGACGCACCCCTCCAGCTGCCGGAGCGGTTCCTGCCGGCGTTCGCCGGCGGCGGCGTGCTGAGCGCCTGGCTTGACGGCTGCCTGGCGCTGTGGCCCCTCGCCGCCTGGTCCGCGCTGGCCGACCGGATCATGACTCTCCCGTTGAGCGTCGCGGATGCGCGGTCATTCAACCGGCTGCTCTTCGCCTCGGCGGTCGAGTTCGACTTCAACCGCGGCACCGTGACGGTGCCGGCAGAGCAGCGGGCCATGGCCGGGCTCGGCGAACGCGTGCTCCTCGTGGGGGCTGGCGACCACGCGGAGCTGTGGGACCCAGCTCGCTGGGCCACGCAGGCCGGCCGCCGGCTGGAGGACCTCGACCTACCCGCCGCGGTGTAGGCGGCGATCTCCCACTCGGCCAGGAGCGATCGGTTCGGGTGCCTCAGAACCCGCCCATGTCGCCGCCGCCGAAGTCCCCGCCGGCGGTGTCTCCGTAGTCACCGCCCTCGGCAGTCCCGCCGTCGGCGCCGGCGTCGGCGTTGTCGCCGCCCGCGTCGGCGTCGCCTTCGGCGCCCGCATCGGCCTCGCCGGCCGCCGCGTCGTCGGCGAAGAAGGACTGGGCCACGGCCGTGCCGATGAAGCTGCCGGCGAGCGTCGCGAAGAAGAAGCCGCCGAGCCCGGGACCGGACCACGACCGCTCGAGCACGCCGGGCTCGCGCATCTCCGCTCGGGTCGCCGTCCGCGCGAGGGAGGCTGGATCGTCACCCCGGATCTCGCTGGGCGGCACGTGCTGCGACAGCTCCCGGAGGACCTCCTGGCGCTGCTCCGGTGACAGGCGCTCGAACGCTTCCTGATGGGCCCGTTCGATGTCCTCCGGCGGAGCCGTGCTGAGCATGTAGCGGTAGCGCTCGATGGCGCGCTCGTCGCCCTGGTCGGCCGGCTCGTCCGGGCGCTTGTCGTTGCGGCGGAAGAAGTCCATCGGATCGTCTCCTCGAAGGTGGGACGTCGAGCATAGCCCGGACCGCTGCGAGGGCCCGCCGCGGGACCGTCGTCGCGGCCGGCGGGATCGCCGTACGCTTGGCGCATGACCACCGCCCCGCCAGATCCGTCGGCCGCATCCGAATCGCCCGGGCTGGCGTCCCCCGCGGCGCCGGTGCGACATCTCCGACTGCCGGGAACGCGAAACCTGCGCGACGTGGGCGGCTACCCGGCCGGTGATGGACGCCGCACCCGCTGGCGCACCCTGCTCCGGACGGATGCGCTCGATCGGCTCCCGGCCGGGTCGCAGCGTGCCCTGCTGGACCTTGGCCTTCGACAGGTGATCGACCTGCGCTGGCCGCATGAGCTGGACGAGGCGCCCAGCGTCTTCCGGGCGTCGGACCGCCTGACCTACCGAAGCATCCCGCTCCTGGAGGACGACCCGACACCCTACGCGGGCCTGGCCGGGACCTACCGCCACATGCTGGACGCGCGAGCGCCACAGCTGGTCGAGGTCGTCCGGGCCATGCTCGAGCCGGACGGCCTGCCGGCCGTCATCGGCTGCGCGGCGGGCAAGGACCGGACCGGCGTGGCGATCGCGCTCGTGCTCGCGGCGCTTGGCGTGCCGAAGGAGACCATTGTCGAGGACTACGCGCTGTCGGCTGCCATCTTCCGGGGGCCCGTGGACGACGAGCACCTCGTGGGCTGGCGGGCCACGCCGGTCGAGGTCGAGGCGCCCCCGGAGCACATGCTCGGCGCGCTTGCCCACCTCGAGGGCGTTCATCACGGCGCAGCGGAGCTGCTCCGGCGCAACGGACTCACGGA
>JACDAV010000053.1 GCA_013695255.1 Chloroflexota bacterium | reverse complement strand
GGTCAGCGGTGCCCGAGCCGGAGCCACCGGCCGGGACGCCCGGCTCCCGCCGGCTGCCGCGTCCCCGCGTTGGGGTCGAGCAGCTCCGCGATCGCCGCAGGCGGGCGGACGAGGGTCTCGCCTGGCCCGGCCGCCGGCCGGAGGCTCGGGCATCCCCGCTGTACCGGGTGGTCCGGCTCCTCGTTCGAAGCGTCCTGTTCGGTGTGTTCCGGTTCCGGGTCGCCACCTCCGGCCAGGAGCACCTGCCGGACGGCGGCTATCTCGTCGTGGCCGCCGCGCACCGCGGCTGGATGGACCCGTTCGTCGTCCTGCACCCGCTGCCGCCGGAGCCCCGGGCCTGGTTCCTCGGCAGCGCCGCATCCACGTTCACCTCCCCATGGCGCGAGTGGCTCGCGCGGCGGTTGGGCGGATTGCTGCCGGTCTGGCGCGGCGGGCTGGGCGTCGAACAGCACGTCGGCTCGGCGCGCGCCGTGCTGGCGGGCGGCGGCGTGTTCGTCCAGATGCCGGAGGGCACCGTCAGCGGTCCGCCGGGTCGTCTCGGGCCCTTCCGGCCGGGTGCGGCCCTGATCGCAGTGCGGACCGGCGCCCGGATCGTGCCGCTGGCGATCGCCGGCACGGAGCAGCTCTACCTGGGCAAGCGGATGGCCTCGCGGGTGCTGCCCGCGACGTCGGTCGGGGAGCTGCTGGAGCCGGGATGGGACGGCCGCCTGCCGGCCGAGGGCTCCCGCGAGGAGCTCGCCCTCGCGCGCCGGGTCAGCGATGCGCTCGCCGAGCGCCTTGGGCCAGCGGTCGAGTCGCTCCACCCGTCGACGCTGGATCCGCCTCGGCACCCACGCCGTCTCGCGGGCTGGCTGACCTGGCTCCTTCTGGGCCGCGGCCCGCTCGATCGCACCTGAGGCCGCGCCGTCGGCCCGTCCGCGCGCAGCCCTATACTCGCCCGCGATGCGCTACGCCGAGACGATCCTCGACCTGGTCGGGCGGACGCCGCTCGTCCGGATCACGCGGGTCGTGCGGGATCTCGGTCCGCTCGCGGACCAGCCCCTCGTGCTCGGCAAGCTGGAGATGCTCAACCCGGGCGGCTCGGTCAAGGACCGGATCGGGCTGCCAATGATCGAGGCGGCGGAGCGCGAGGGGAAGCTCCAACCCGGCGGCACGATCATCGAGCCGACCTCCGGCAACACTGGCCACGGGCTCGCGATCGCGGCCGCGCTCAAGGGCTATCGGTGCATCTTCGTCATGGCCGACAAGCAGTCGGCGGAGAAGCAGGCGCTCCTGCGGGCCTACGGCGCCGAGGTCGTCCTGTGCCCGACGAACGTGAGCCCGGAGTCGCCCGAGAGCTATTACTCCGTGGCCGCCCGCCTGGCCCGCGACATCCCGGGTGCCTTCAAACCGGACCAGTACTGGAACATGGAGAACCCGGCGGCCCACGAGCAGACGACCGGCCCCGAGATCTGGGAACAGACCGAGGGCCGGATCACGCACCTCGTGGCCAGCGTCGGCACCGGCGGTACGATCAGTGGCGCCTCGCACCTGCTCAAGGCGCGCAACCCGGACGTCGTCGTGGTCGGCGCGGACCCCGAGGGCAGCATCCTGTCCGGCGACCAGATTCGGCCGTATCTCCAGGAGGGGATCGGCGAGGACTTCCTGCCCGGCACGCACGACCCGGACGTCGTCGACCGCTGGGTCCGGGTCTCCGACCGGGACGCCTTCGCGATGGCTCGCCGGATCACGCGCGAGGAGGGGATCCTGGCCGGCGAGTCGTGCGGCACCGCGATGGTCGCCGCGCGCGAGGTGGTCCGCGACCTCGTCGCGGAGGGTCCGAAGGACGGCATCGTGGTGGTCATCCTGCCGGACGGCGGCCGGAACTATCTCTCCAAGCTCTACAACGACGAGTGGATGCGCAAGAGCGGGCTGATGGACACGCCCGGGTCCGTCGTCCGGGTGGTCGAGCTGTTGCGCGACCGGCACCACGACGGCGAGCTGCCGGACCTGGTGGTCGCCCGGACGACCCAGTCCGTCGGCGAGGCGATCGGACTGCTCCAGGAGTACGGGATCAGCCAGATGCCGGTCAGCCAGGACGCCGAGGGCACCGCGCTCGAATCGATCGTCGGCTCCGTCTCCGAGAAGGGCCTGCTCGACCGGGCGTTCCGGGACCCGTCGGTGGTGGAGCGGACCATCGGCGAGGTGATGGACCGACCGCTGCCCCTGGTCGACGACCGGTCGTCCCTCGACGAGGCGTTCGGCCTGCTGTCGGCGGACGCCAACGCGCTCGTCGCCACCCGCGGCGATCGGCCCGTGGGCGTGATCACGAAGCTGGACCTGCTCGAGTTCCTGAGTCACCTGCCCGACGGGCGGGGCTGAGTCGCTGGACCCACCCGGCCGGTCGGAGTCGAGGGCAATCTCGAGGCCGTTGCGGCTCCCGTTCGGCATGAAGTCCTCAGAAGGCGTGCTCAGCGCCGCGACGATCGCCGCCGGGGCGAAGCTGGGCGCGTCGCAAGCTCCGCCAGCGTCGGGCCAGCGTCGGGCCAGCGCCGCAAGGTCCGCCAGCGTCGTGCCTCCATGTCGTTGCGCCCAAGCGCAACTACTTGAGGTGGTGTTCGGCATCCCGGGGCCGCCGCCCGTTCGCAGGTCCGTCGCCAGCCGCCGTCCGCCTGGCCTTCGGCGGCATGCGTTCGCGCTGACGGCCGCCCGGCTTCCGTTGGTCCGAGCGCGCGCCGCGCACCAGCCCGTCCCGGCTTGTTGCGTTTGCTTCGAACCATCTCGCGGATGGTCTCGCTCGCGGATGGTCCCGCCGCTGATGGTCTCCGTCGCGGGGGTCGCGCTGGCGGCAAGGTCCGAGTGACCGTCGCGCGACCACACCGGGCGCGAGGCGCCGGTCACACCACTGGCGGATCGCCCTCCCGGCCGTCCCAGCTCACCCGGGTGCCAGCGAGCCACGCCATGATCGCGCCCACGCGCGTGCGGTCGATGAGATAGACGACGCCGCGGCCGTCGAGGTTCGATGGCCGGCGGGTCAGAAGCCCTGCCTGCTCGAGGAGGCGAAGCTGGCGGGTCGCGGTCGAGCGGCTCACGCTCAGCGCCCGCGCGACGGACGACGGCCGCCGCGGCGCCTCCGCGCAGAGAGCCATGATCCGGCGCCGGGTCGGGTCGGCGAGAAGGGCGATCCCGACGCCGTTCCGTCGTGGCATGTTGGCCACGATGGCGCTCGGCCATTCACCGCGACGTATCCGCACCTTCTCCGGTGGTGAATAGCAGTGCCGCGGCCGCCGGGGCCTGCATGGGGGAGCGGCCCCGCGGCGGGGCCACGAAGCGTTCAATCTCCGCCGAGCCAGGCCGTCGGGCGGCACGCTCCACACGCCTTCCTGAGCGGTCCGCCCCACGTCGGGCGGGCGTGCATCATTCGGGGATGGACCACACCGGCACCGACCTCGCCTTTGACACCCTCGCCGTCCACGCCGGCGCCGAGCCGGACGAGCTGACCGGCGCGGTCGCCCCGCCGATCTACCAGACGTCGACCTACGCCCAGGACGGCGTCGGCCGCCCGCGCCGCGGCTACGAGTACGCGCGCTCGCAGAACCCGACCCGCGAGCGGCTCGAGCGGGCCGTCGCGGCGCTCGAGGGCGGCCGGCACGGGATCGCCTTCGCCAGCGGGTCGGCCGCCACGGCGGCGATCGCGCAGCTGGCGACGTCCGGCCAGGAGGTCCTCGTCGGCGACGACGTCTACGGGGGCACCTTCCGCTACTTCGAGAGCGTCCACCGGCCGGCCGGCGTCGACGCCCGTTACGTCGACCTCGACGGCGGCTCGGACGTCCTTTGGAAGGCCCTAACGGAGCGCACGCGGCTCGTCTGGTTCGAGTCGCCCACGAACCCGCATCTCCGCCTCGTCGACATCGCCGCCGCAGCCGAGACGGTCGCGCGCCGAGCACAGGAAGCCGGCCAGCCCCGCCCGATCCTCGTCGTCGACAACACGTTCGCCTCGCCCGCCCTGCAGCGACCGCTGGAGCTGGGCGCGGACATCGTCTTCCACTCCGCGACCAAGTACCTGGCCGGCCACTCGGACACCGTCCTCGGTGTGGCGGTCACGAACGACGACGCGGTCGCCGAGCGGCTCCGCTTCCTGCAGAACGCGATGGGCGGGGTCCCCGGACCGCTCGACTGCTTCCTCGTCCTGCGCGGGATCCGGACGCTCCACCTCCGGATCGAGCGGCACGCGGCGAACGCGCTGGCGATCGCCCGCTGGCTCGCGGCGCGGGAGGATGTGGCCACGGTCCGCTACCCCGGGCTCGCGGACGGGCCCCACGCCCATCCCCAGGCCGAGCTGGCGGCGCGCCAGATGCGGCTCGGCGGCGGCATGGTCTCCTTCGTGCCGCGCGACGGCGGCGCGCGCGGCCGCACCGCGACCGAGCGCGCCATCGCGATCGCCGAGGCCACCCGGCTGTTCACCCTGGCCGAGTCCCTCGGCGGCGTCGAGTCGCTGATCGAGGTCCCCGCGGTGATGACGCATCTGTCCGTCGCCGGCTCACCCCTGGCGGTCGATCCGGCGCTGATCCGCCTGTCGGTCGGCATCGAGGCCGCCGCCGACCTGATCGAGGACCTTCGGCGGGCGCTCGACGCGGCGTAGTCCGCGAGACCGCGGGCCGGCCAGCCAGCGGAGAAGGGGGCTCGCGTCCTCGTCCGCAACCGTGCCGCAACCTTCCGTTGACGCACTGGCTACAATCCGCGGGACTGCGAAAGCCGACTCCCCGTCCGAATCACGGGGCACGCGCGGCCGGTCGACGACTGACACCCACGGGCGCGCGCGCCCGGAGAGGAGCAGAACGTGACCGCCACCGAGTCACCGACACCGACGCCCGCGTCACTCACCGGCCGCGCCGTCCGCGCGAATCTCTCCACCGCCGAGCTGTACGAGCACGCCATCCGTGACGGCGAGGGCATCGTCGCCGCCGAGGGCCCGCTCGTCGTCCGGACAGGCAGGCACACCGGGCGCTCGCCGGAGGACAAGTTCATCGTCCGCGAGCCGTCGAGCGACGCGAAGATCTGGTGGGGGCCCGTCAACCGCCCCATCTCCGAGGCGCACTACGATCGGCTCAGGGCCCGCCTGATGGAGCACGTCGCCGGCCGGCCGATGTACGGGCAGGACTGCTGGATCGGGGCCCACCCGGGCCATCGTCGCTCGCTGCGGGTCTACACGGAGACGGCCTGGGCCAGCATCTTTGCCCGCAACCTCTTCCGCCGCCCGCCGCAGGCGGCCCTCGATGGCTTCCAGCCCAACTTCACGATCATCGACGTCCCCTCGTTCAAGGCGGACCCCGCGACTGAGGGCACCCGCACAGAGACCGCGATCCTGCTCCACCTCGAGCGGATGGAGATCATCATCGTCGGCACGGAGTACGCGGGCGAGATCAAGAAGTCCGCCTTCACCGTGATGAACTACCTGATGCCGGACGAGGGTGTGCTGCCGATGCACTCGGCGGTCAACGTCGGCGCGGCGGGCGATTCGGTCGTGTTCTTCGGCCTGTCCGGGACCGGCAAGACGACGCTGTCCGCCGATCCGGAGCGGGTCCTGGTGGGCGACGACGAGCACGGCTGGGGCGAGGACGGCGTCTTCAACTTCGAGGGCGGCTGCTACGCCAAGACGATCCGGCTGTCGCCGATGTACGAGCCGGACATCTTCGCCACCACGAAGCGGTTCGGGACGATCCTCGAGAACGTCGAGGTCGATCCGCTGACGCGGGGGCTCGACCTCGATTCCGACCGGATCACCGAGAACACCCGGGGCGCCTATCCGCTCCACTTCATCGGCAACGCCTCGGACACCGGGATGGCCGGGCAGCCGCGCAACGTGGTCCTGCTGACGGCCGATGCCTTCGGCGTCCTGCCACCGATCAGCCGGCTGACCCACGACCAGGCGCAGTACCACTTCATCAGCGGCTACACGGCCAAGCTCGCTGGCACGGAGATCGGGGTCAAGGAGCCGAAGGCGACGTTCTCGGCCGGCTTCGGCGCGCCGTTCCTGCCGCGCCACCCGGGCGAGTACGGGCGGATGCTGGCCGATCGGCTGGCCCGCTACGACGTCCCGGTGTGGCTCGTGAATACCGGCTGGACCGGCGGTCCGTACGGGACCGGCGAGCGGATGAACATCGACCACACCCGCTCGATGGTCCGTGCCGCGCTCAACGGGGAGCTCGACGGCGTCGAGACCGTGGAGGACCCGATCTTCGGGGTCGCCGTCCCGATCGCCTGTCCCGGGGTGCCATCCGAGTTCCTGCAGCCGCGCGCCACGTGGGCCGACCCGGACGCCTACGACCGCCAGGCCCGCCAGCTGGCCGCGATGTTCGCCCGCAACTTCGAGACGTACGGGGACCGCGTGGCGCCGTCCGTCGCCGCGGCGGGTCCCCGAGTCGGAAGCTGAGAGGATCACGACCCATGGCACGCCACAAGGTCACCGTCATCGGCGCCGGCAACGTCGGCGCCACGACCGCGCAGCGTATCGCCGAGGCCGGCCTGGCCGACGTGGTGCTGGTCGACATCGTCGAGGGACTGCCCCAGGGCAAGGGCCTCGACCTGGCGGAGGCGGCGCCGGTCGTGGGTCACGACGCGCGGATCAGCGGCACGAACGACTACGCGGACACGGCCGGCTCGGACATCGTCGTCGTCACCTCCGGCCTCGCCCGGCAGCCGGGGATGAGCCGCGACGACCTGCTGGCGAAGAACGCCGGGATCGTGCGCAGTGTCGTCGAGCAGGCGGCGAAGCATTCGCCGGACAGCGTGCTGATCGTCGTCACCAACCCGCTCGACGCCATGTGCCACGTGGCGCTCCAGGCCTCCGGCTTCCCGCGCGAGCGCGTGCTGGGGATGGCCGGCGTCCTCGACTCCGCCCGCTTCCGGACGTTCATCGCGGAGGAGCTCGGCGTATCCGTCGAGGACACCCACGCCTTCGTGCTCGGCGGGCACGGCGACACGATGGTCCCGCTCTCGCGCTACTCGACCGTGGCCGGGGTGCCGATCACGGAGCTGCTGCCGCCCGACCGCGTGAAGGCGCTCGAGGAGCGGACCGCCAACGGCGGAGCGGAGGTCGTCGCGCTCCTCAAGACCGGCTCGGCGTTCTATGCCCCGGCGGCGTCGACCTTCGAGATGGTCGAGTCGATCCTGCACGACCGGAAGCGGGTGCTGCCATGCGCGATCCTGCTCCAGGGTGAGTTCAAGACCCGCGATCTCTTCGTCGGCGTGCCGGTCGTGCTCGGGGCGGCCGGGATGGAGCGGGTCTTCGAGATCGAGCTGACGGACGAGGAGCAGGCGGCGTTCGACCGGTCGGCAGCCGCGGTCAGCGAACTGGTCGCCAAGCTGGGTTGAGCGCGCGCTAACGCGCCGTTGCCCTCCAGCACCGCTTTGCGGAGCAGGGGTAACCCCGAGCGTCGCGCGTTGGTACCATTCGGGTCCCCCACGGGAGCCGGTCGAGAGCGGCTCCGCAGCCCCTGCATGGAGGTCGGAATGCCCCGACGCCTCTCCGCGCTTCTCGCCTGCCTGGCGATCGTCGTCTCCGCCACGGGAGCGGCCGCCGCCTCGCCGCCCGCGAACCGCGACGCGGCCGCAAGCAGCGCCGTGCTCGACAAGAGCTCGGCCATCGTCGTCTTCAAGCAGCTGCCCCTGGCCACCTACGACGGGAAGATCCAGGGCTACGAGAGGACCCGCGCCACGAGCGGGAAGTTCAATCCGAACAGCGCCGCCGCCAAGAAGTACAAGACGTATCTGACGTCCAAGCACAGCGCCTTCGCCAAGTGGCTCCAGACGACTGTGCCGAGCGCGAAGATCACGTCGCAGTACTACACGAGCCTCAACGCCGTCGCGGTCAAGCTGAACGGCAACGCGATCGGCAAGCTGGCGGCCCACGCGGACGTCCTGACGGTCGAGTACAACGCGCTCTACCAGCCGACGATGAGCGAGAGCTACAAGCTCATCAACGCGGTCAACGCCTGGACGGCCGCCGGCGGACGCGCGAACGCGGGCCGCGGCGTCAAGGTCGGGATCATCGACTCGGGGATCGACTACCGGCACCCGTTCTTCGATCCAGCCGGCTTCACCTACCCGGCCGGCTTTCCGAAGTGCGACGCGGCGAACACCGCCGGCGGATCGTGCAAGAACGTCAGCCCGAAGGTGATCGTCGCCCGGGTCTTCTACAACAAGAACAACCAGACCAACTACGACGCGCTCCCGATCGCCGACTTCGGAGATCACGGCACCCACGTCGCGGGCACCGTCGCGGGCGTCACCGGCAAGACCGCGATCGTGGAAGGCGTGGCCATCGACGACATGTCCGGCGTCGCTCCGGGCGCCTGGCTGGGCAACTACAACGTCTTTCCCGGCCAGCTCGTGAGCGCTCGCAGCGAGGACATCCTCAACGGCGTCGAAGCCGCCGTCCAGGACGGGATGGATGTCCTGAACCTGTCGCTCGGCGGCGGGTATCGCGGCAACAACGACCTCCTGGCCAAGGGTCTCGACACGGCCTCAGCGGCCGGTGTGGTGGTCGTCGCCTCGGCCGGCAACAACGGCCCCGGCGGTTCCACCATCGGATCGCCCGGCCGGGCGCGCGACATCATCACCGTCGGCGCCAGCAGCAACCAGCACTTCGTCGGCCAGCCGGTCGCGTTCAGCGGGCCCCGGGGCTCCGGCACGGCGCGCGCCGCGGTCGGCGACTTCGACCCGCTCCCGGGCGGCACGTTCGGCATCGTCGACACGGCCGGCAACGGCTGCCTCGCGGCATCAATCCCGGCCACTGTGGCAGGCAAGATCGCGCTCATCGACCGCGGCGCGTGCACCTTCAGCACGAAGGTGGTGAACGCCAAGGCAAAGGGCGCCATCGGCGTGATCATCATCAACAATGTCGCCGGCGATCCCACGGCCATCGGCCGCACGGAGGGCCTCGACGACGACATCCCCGCGGTGATGATCAGCAAGAACGACGGAGCCGCGCTGCGCGCATCCGGCGCCACGACGGTCACCGTGACCGCCACGTTCACCGAGTTCGTCACCGACAACGGCGACATCCTGGCCGGCTTCAGCAGCCAGGGCCCCACGTTCGTCGATCTTGCGATCAAGCCGGATCTGACGTCGGTCGGCGTCAACGTCCTCAGCTCCGAGGCGTGCGACGCCACCGCGCCGTGCGGCAACGACGGCGACTGGGCGTTCTACAGCGGCACGTCGATGAGCTCGCCGCATGTCGCGGGCTCCGCCGCCGTGCTCAAGGACATCCATCCGAACTGGACCCCGGCCCAGGTCAAGTCGGCCCTCACCAACACGTCTGACCTGGTCGTCGAGAACGCGTTCAACGCCGCCACCACGGTGGGGCCGCAGCTCCAGGGCGCCGGCCGAGAGGACCTGACCGAGGCGAACCTGGCCAGGGTCTGGTTCTCGCCGGTCTCCGCCAGCTTCGGGAAGATCAGCGGCAGCCAGACCGCCGCGACCCCCAGGTCGGTTCGGGTCAGCAACCTGACCGGTACCGCACAGACCTTCGCGGTCGCCGAGCGCATGTTCGTGCCGGCGCCCACGAGCGGTGCCGGCGCGATCCCGCCCCAGTACGGGGCAGGCTCGATCGGCGGCGCAGACAGCCGCATCACGACCCCCACCTCGATCACGGTCCCGGCCAACGGCTCGGCCAACCTGACGATCACCGTGCGCGCGGGACTGCCGCGAGGAACGGTCGTCCAGGGCTGGGTCACGCTGAACGCCAACGGCGGCGACTACGAGCACCAGGTCGCCTACTGGGCCCTGGTGCCGTAAGCCGGCTTCATCCGACTCATGAGAGGCCCCCGGCAGCGCCGGGGGCTTCTCCCGTTTTCGCGGGCTTCCTGGCCGGGCCGGCTCGGGCCGGCCTGTAGACTCCGACCGTGCCGATCGCCGCCGTGGTGCTCCGGTTCGACCCGACCATCCGGTTCGGCGAGCTGGTCCTCCGCCTCGAGACCCTCGGCTTCGCCGTCGCCATCCTCGCATCCCTCGCCGTGGCCGGCCTGATCGTCCGTCGCCCGGCGGCCTGGTGGAGCGCGGGCGGGCGCCTCGACGTCGCAGCACTCCGCGTCGACGACCTCTTCTTCGTCGTGCTGGCGGCCATCCCGGGCGCTGTCGCCGGCGGTCGGATCGGGTATGCGCTCCTCCACCTCGACTACTACCTGGCCAACCCCGGCGCGCTGGTCGACCCGGCACAGGGGAGCCTGGAGCTCGGGCTGGCGGTCATCGGTGGCGCGCTCACCGGTGGTTACGCGGCGCGCCTGCTGACCCGGTCGGCCGGCCTATGGTTCCATGCCGCGGCGCTCCCCACCCTGCTCGCGATCGGCATCGGCAAGGCGGCCATGGTGCTCGGTGGCTCCGGCCAGGGAGCCCCGGCCTCGGCCGCCTGGGCGATCGCTTACGCTGGCCCGGGACCGTGGGGGTCGCTCGGCGCCAACGTCCCCTCGCACCCGGCGCAGCTTTACGAGGCGATGGCCGCCGGCTTCGTCCTCCTCCTCGTGCTGGCGTCCGCCGCGGCCGGTGGCTTCGTCAGGCGTGACGGGCGGGCCTGGCTGGCGGCGATCGGCGGCTGGGCGGCCGCGCGAGTCGTCATCGCGGCGACGTGGCGAGACACCACGGTGGTGGGCCCGCTGCGCGCCGGACAGCTGCTCGCGATCGCGATCGTCGTGGGCTGCGGCGTGGCATGGTGGGCAGTGGGCCGCCGACGCGAGGAATCCAGGACCGAAGGTTCCCGGGCGGACGAACCTGGCGTCCCGCGGTGGCCGGAGCCCCAGAACCGGCCCCGCTTCTAGCGACCACGGACTCGTCGGCTGACGGGGCCCTGTCCCCGGCCGAGGAGTATCGTGATGCGTCTCAGGTTGTCCCGTTCCCGCGCGCGTCACCGCGCCGCCCGACAGCGAGGTCAGAATTCATGACGCAGGTTGCGGAACCGCAGACCGCCGGCCACAGCACACCGGGATCCCCTCCCGGCGAATCCGTCCACCACTGGATCGGCGGTCGGTCGGTGGAGGGAGCGTCCGAACGCCGTGGACCGGTCTATGACCCGGCCACGGGGGTTCTCTCGCGCGAGGTCGACTTCGCGTCCGCCGAGGATGTCGACGCAGCCGTCCGGGCGGCACGCGAAGCGTTTCCGGGCTGGCGCACGACGTCGATCTCGAAGCGGACCGAGATCCTCTTCCGCATCCGCAACCTCGTCGACCAGCATCGGCGTGACCTGGCGGCGATCCTGACCGCCGAGCACGGCAAGGTCACGTCCGACGCGCTCGGCGAGGTGGCCCGCGGGGTCGAGAACCTCGAGTTCGCGACCGGCGTGCCGAACCTCCTCAAGGGGGGCTACAGCGAGCAGGTCTCGACCGGCGTGGACGTCTACCAGCTGCGCCAGCCGCTGGGCGTGGTGGCCGGGATCACCCCGTTCAACTTCCCCGCCATGGTCCCGATGTGGATGTTCGCCAACGCGATCGCCTGCGGCAACACCTTCGTGCTGAAGCCGTCCGAGAAGGACCCATCGGCCTCGATCTACATCGCCGAGCTGCTCCGCGAGGCCGGCCTGCCGGACGGCGTCTTCAACGT
>JACDAV010000042.1 GCA_013695255.1 Chloroflexota bacterium | reverse complement strand
GCCAGCGTCATGACCCGTGACCTCCTCGACCGGCCGGATCGACGCGCTCCCGGCCAGACCGGCGGGCAGGGGCGCGCTCCGGCTCGCCCACCGCGGCGACGGTCGCCGGGCACCGGAGAACACGCTGGCCGCGTTGCTTGCCGCGCTCGACGCGCCCGGCTGCAACGGCGTCGAGTTCGACGTCCGGGCCGCCCGCGACGGGACCCCCGTGCTTCTCCACGACCCGACCCTCTGGCGCGTCCAGGGACGGCCGGATGCCGTCGCCGCGCTCTCGGCCGGGGAGCTCGCGGACGTCGGCGTGCCGCGCCTAGAGACCGTGCTGGACGCGCTGCCCCGGGAGGCGTTCCTCGACATCGAGCTCAAGGACGATCCGGGCGATGGCGTGATCGACGTCCTCGACGGCGCACGGGGCCGGCCACTCGACAACGGTGTCGTCTCGTCGTTTCGGCCGGCCACGATCGCCCGCATCCGGCGAGCGCGCCCCGAGTGGCCGACCTGGCTGAACACGCACCACCTGTGCCACGCGCTCGTCGGCCGCGCGGCGCGTCTCGGGTGCACCGGTGTCTCCGTGCGCTGGCCGGCGGTCAACGCGCGATCGATGGCCGCCGCCCGGAACGCAGGCCTGGAGGTGGCAGCGTGGACCGCCCGGCGCCCCGGCACGCGCGACGCGCTGTCGCGCGTGGGCGTCATGGCCGTGTGCGTGGAGGCCGCGGCCCTCGACGCCTGACCGAGCGAGGACCAAGAGCTCGATCCGCCGGGCACGGAAAACAGGCGGGCCCTGCGAGAGCCCGCCCGTTCGGAAGAAGGAGAAGCAAGCGGTCAGCGACCCGCGGGCGCGCTGTCCGGGTTCCAGAGCGCCAGGAGCTGGCCGCCTTGGACGAGCTCGCCTTCGATGTCGTAGTGGGCCTGGACGTCGAGGAGGAACCAGCCCTCGCCGAGCACGTCGCGGGCATCGATGATGCCGGACGACTCCTCGTCGATGGTCAGGAACTCCGCCCCGCCCGGCAGGAACCGGGCGGGATCGTGCTGGGCGATGACCTTCAGGCTGTCCGTGGCGATCGTGTACTGCCAGATTTTGGCGAGGTGTGGAACGCCACCCGGATCCTCCTGGATGAGGATGTGCCCGTGCCGGTCGATGGTGAGGTTGTCCATCATCTGCGGACCCTCGGTCCCGCCGAGCAGCATCTCGACCGTCCCGCCGAGGGCCGGGTTCCGGACGTCGGCGAAGCGAAGGCGCCACAGCCGGCTGTTGCCGATCTGGGTGTTGCCGGCGGTGCCGGCCTGCAGGTGATCGAACCGATCGGTGGTCACGAAGTAGAAGTCGTTCGGGTGGCTCGGGTCCCACGCGCCGTCCTCCGGCCGCAGGAACTTCGTCACGCCGGCCGCGTCACTCGCGGCCTGGAGCTGCGCGCCGGACCAGTTCTCGACGTTGCCGTGGTTCGCGAGCGTGAACCCCCTCGGCGTCGAGCCGACGCCCGTCAGGCGGTCCTCGACCGGCGCGCCGGCGACCTTCACCCCGTACAGGGAGCCGTTCGTCAGGCCGGCCCGGTCGACCGCCTGGCCGTGCTTCTGCTTCTTGCCGACATAGACGTAGACCTCGCCGGGGGTGGAGTCGTCGATGCCGACGACCACGGTGGCGATGCCGCTGGCCGGGTTGGCGAGGGCGTTCTCCCAGCTGAACTTGCCGAGCCTGGGCAGCTCCCAGCTCTTGCCGTTGGCCAGGTGGGCGAACGCCCGTCCCTCCGAGCCGATCTCCTCCCCGCTCATGAAGATCCGTGGGCCGTTCCAGCCCAGGTGGCTGGCTTTGTCGTAGAACGCCGATTTCTCGGGCAGATCGCCGGAGCAGAGTCGCCCGATCGCTGCTCCGTCATCCGGTCCGGACCCATCGCCGCGAGCGACATACCAGGAGCCGGTGTCCTCGTCCCAGAGCGTGACCCGCTTGATCAGGTCCTTGCCGGCGAGCACCTTGTGGCTGCGGGAGCTGATCGTCCACTCGGAGACGAAGGAGCCGTCCGCCCCGTGGCGGCGGATCGCTCCCTCGTCGAACGGGATCTCGTGGTTCATGTAGAGCGAGAACGTCCCATTGCCGTTCGGCTGGGCGCCGAGGCCGTCCGGGATGCCGACCATCCGGTAGCCGCCGACAGAATCACCGACGGTCAGAAGCGACTCGACGACGACGCCGTCGGCGAGGGGCTCGATGTACGGGTCCGCGGAGCTGCTGGGACCCGTGAGCTGTGTCCCGACGGCCGCCACGGGGCCGAAGGTGAGCGCGATGGCGGCGCAGCTGCCGACAATTCCGGCGAGCACCCGCCGAGGCCGGGGCTGAGAGGGTTCGAGCACGAGCAATCGTCCTCCAGGCACGCGCGCGGCGTCCGCTGGGAACGGGCCGGCGATCTGCCGGGTCTCTGACCGCGCGCTTCATCCATTGAGCGGACGAACCGTTAATGGGGGATTGCCGGGCCGTTACGGACGATGCTGGCTCCCGCTTCGTCCCGATTGGTCAGCGACCGTGGTCGCCCGTGTAGTCGGCCGCGGGATCGATCGGCCCGGTGCCCGCCGAACCAGGCTCGGCCAGAGGCCGGTCCTCGTTGGTGTCCCGATCGTCGTCGGCGGCCTTCGCAGCCGCTCCGGCGACCGCTCCGGCAGCCGCCCCAAGGACTGCCCCAATCGGCCCGGCAACCGCCGTGCCGGCCAGGATGCCCGCGCCGGCGCCGGCCTCGCCCCCGGATGACACGGTTCGGCGGTCCGGGTCGCCCACGAGCTCGGTCGACTGCTCGCGGCCGGTGGGGCCCTCCATCTCCATGCGCCCCTCGGGCGCGGCATGGGCCGGGCGTTCCCGCCCCGCGCGGTCGAGGAGCTCACCAGCCTCGGTGTCGGTCCTGTGGAGCGGGTCGAGATCGGTCATGACTCGTTCTCCTTCGGTCGGCGTGCGCCGGCAGGGTCCGGCCGACGGGTAGGGCCACGCCGCCGGCAGCCGGTGTGCCGGGCCTGTAACGGGTGGCCGTCAGCCTAACGGTGCCCGGGCAAGGCCGCCCGCGCCAGCATCGCCACCACAGGAGGTGGACATGGACCGATCCGTCGGAACCGAGCGCCGCGACGACGCGATGACGAGCGGCTCGGACAGCCGCTCCGCCCGGGATCTCGCCGATCCGCTCGTGCTCGACATCGCGGCCGAGGCGGGCACGCTGTTCGACGAGCGCGAGTGGGCCGAGCGCGACCGAAACTCGCGCACCATCGCCACGACGGAGCGGATGCGCATCACGGTGACGGCTCTTCGGTCGGGCGCCGAGCTTGGCAGCGAGGGGACGGACGACACCCTGGCCGTCCAGGTGCTGCGTGGTGCGGTCGGCCTCGAGGTGGACGCGCGATCGGTGGATCTCCGGGCAGGTCAGCTGGCGACGGTGCCGAACCCCGGGCACTGGCGCCTGCGAGCGACGGACGATTGCCTGCTGCTCCTCACCGTGGCGCTGGCGTCGGGTACGAGCGGCGGCGACTGATCCCAGCGTCAGGACGGAGACCTTGCCGCCCTTGATCGGGCGTCATCGCGACGCGGGATCGCTGGACGTCATGCCGGCGGCCGGGAGGGCTAGCGGGCCGACCTGTCCCCACCGACCACCTGCCCCGGCTCAGCCCTTCGAGCCGGTCGTGGAGATGCCCTCGACGAAGTAGCGCTGGGCCAGGAAGAACATGACGATCATCGGCAGCGTGATCACCACGCTGGCCGCCATGACGTACTGGAACTCGCCCTGTCCGCCGGAGGTCGGGTTGAAGCGGCTGACGAGCGACTGGAGGCCCTGCGGCAGCGTGAACAGCGCCATGTCGCGAATGAAGATGAGCGGCTTCATGAGGTCCGTCCAGCTGGCCTTGAGCTCGAAGATGAACACGACGATGAGCGCCGCGCGCGTGAGCGGCATGGCGATCGACCACCACATCCGCGGGTAGCTCGCGCCGTCGACCCGGGCGGCCTCGAACAGCTCACGGGGCAGTCCCAGGAAGAACTGTCGGAGCAGGAAGATGTAGAACGCCGAGCCGAACAGGTTGCTGGCCCACAGGGGCACGAGCGTGTTCGTCCAGCCGAGCGTGTCCCAGATCAGGAAGTTCGGGATCATCACCACGGCGCCGGGCAGCATCATCGTGGCGAGAACGAGACCGAACAGCACATTCCTGAACGGGAACCGGAAGTAGGCGAAGGCGAAGGCGACGAGGGCCGAGCTGAAGGTCACCGCGGTCGCGGCGGCGACCCCGACCAGGATGCTGTTCATGAACCAGGTGGCCACCGGCGCGATCTCGAACACCCGGCTGTAGTTCTCGAAGTGGAGGGGCATCTCGAACAGGCTGTTGCCGTACACCGTCTGCCGCGTCTTCAGCGAGGCGCTGAAGAGCCACACGAACGGGAAGACGAAGATCAGCGTCGCGATCGACAGGACGGTGAACTGGAGGACTCGCGAGACCGTTCCGCCGATCGGCGGCCGACTGGCGACGTCCGCCCGCACGTCGGGACGGAGCGTCGCCGGCACGGCCGGCGAGCCGCCAGCCTGGGGCTGCACGGTCACGAGTCACCACCCGCGTAGTACACGAAGCGCTTGCTGAGCCGCATCTGCACCAGGGTGATGGCCAGGATGATGATGAACAGCAGCCACGCCATCGCCGACGCGTAGCCGAAGTCGAAGTCCTGGAAGGCCTTCTGGAACAGGTAGATCACGTAGAAGAGCGCGGAGGACTGCGCGCCGCTCGAGCGGGTCAGCCCGAAGAACATCGTGAAGACCTCGGCGAAGATCTGCAGTGAGGCGATGGTGTTGACGATCAGGGTGAAGAAGATCGCGCCGCTGATGAACGGCACCGTGATGTGCCGGAACTGCGCCCACGCGTTCGCACCGTCCATCCGGGCGGCCTCGTAGAGCTCGACCGGGACGTTGCGGAGCGCGGCGAAGTAGATGACGACCGTGCTGCCGAGGCTCCACAGCGACATGAGGACGATGCCGGGCTTCACCCAGTCCGGATCCGACAGCCAGTTCGGCCGTGGCAGACCCACCGCGCCGAGCATCTGGTTGATCAGCCCGTTGCCGCTCAGGATCAGCAGGAACAGCGTCCCGACGGCGACGGCCGGCGTGACGGCCGGCAGGTAAAACACCGTCCGGAAGAACCCGGCCGCCCGGCCCACGCGGAGCAGCAGCATCGCGAGCGCCAGCGACAGGATGATCACGCCCGGGACGTGGAGCGCGGCGTAGAACGCGGTGTTGCCCAGCGCGAGGCCGATCCGCCGATCGCCGGTCAGGCGTTCGTAGTTCTCGAGCCCGACCAGCTCCGGTGCCCGGATCACGTTGTAGTCGGTGAACGACAGGTAGAGGCTGGCGATCATCGGCCCGGCCGTGAAGACGACGAAGCCGATGATCCAGGGCAGCAGGAAGATGAACGCCCAGCGCGTCTCCTCCCCGACCCGCCAGGGCCTCCGGGACGGGGCGCTGGCGGCAGGTGCGGTCATCGCAGACGACCTCCGCTCACGTGCCTGGAGCGAGCGCCCGGCTCAGCCCGCGCCGTCGATCGCGTCCTGTGCTTCCTGGTCCGCGTCGGCGAGTGCCTCGGCGGCCGGTACGTCCTCGTTCAGGACGCGCTGGACCGCCTCGTTCCAGATCCGCCGGAACTCCTCGGCAGCGCCGGTTGGCGGGACCTCGATCGCGCTGTCGGCACTGTCGAGGGCGATCTGCACGCCCTCGTAGAACTTGCCGGCGGTCTCCTCGGTGACGAGCTCACCGAAGATCCGCTCGTCGGCCACGGAGTTGGCCGTGTACGTGCCGGTGAACGGCGAACCCTCGGCGGCACGGGCGTCGGCCCGGGCCTTCGATGCGGCGTACCAGGTGTCGGCCAGGGTGACGGTCCGCGCGAACTCGCAGGCCGCCTCGATGTTGTCGCCGCCAGTTGGGACCACCCACGCCGAGCCGCCGGCCAGCGTGATCGTGTTGCCCTGTCGGTCCTTGAACGGCGCGAAGCTGACCGCTTCGTCGGGGGTGTCGCCGGCCATGACGTTGAGGTACCACTGCTCCATCGGCATCGCGCCGAGCGAGTCCTCGGTGTACTGGTTCTCCTCGCCGAAGAAGGCGCTGCCCGGGCCGGTCGACCGGAAGTCCGTGAACGCAGCCGCGGTGCCGTGGGCCTTCACGAGGCCGGCCGTGAACTCGAGCGCCTCGGCCACCTTCGGGTCATCGAGCAGCGATTCCTTGCCGTCGTCGCTCAGGATCTTCGCCCCGTTCGCCCCGGCCCACATGGGCAGGAAGTCCGGCAGCTTGGGGTCGATGCCGAGCCGGGTGATCGTGTCGCCGTCCCTGGCCAACAGCTTCTCGTTGGCCGCGGCAAGCCCGTCCCAGTCGCTCGTATCGAGCTCCTCGATCGTGACGCCGGTGTCCTCCAGGACGGAGTCGTTGATCATCATGATCCGCGTGTCATAGAACTGCGGGATGCCGTAGACGGAGCCTTCGAACGTCACCGCGTTGACAGCGGCCTCGCGGTACTGGCTCATGTCGATCCCGCGACTGGTGATGCACTCGTCGAGTGGCTCGAGCGCGCCCTCGGCGATGTACGTGCCGATGATCCCGCGGTCCATCTGGACCACGTCCGGGGCGTCACCGGAGGCGACCGCCGTCAGGAAGGCCTGGGGATCGAAGTCCGCCTCCGTGAATTTGACGTCGACGTTTGCATACGCCTCCATGAAGGTGTCGTAGCGCACCGTCGCGATCTCGTCGGCGTCGGTGTACTTTGCGCCGACCAGGATCGCGCCGCTGAGGTCGCCGCCGCCACCGCTGGCGGCCGGGGAGCCACTGGCGTCCGCGCTGGCGGCCGGGGAGCCGCTCGCGTCGCCGCCGGCCGATGGCGAGCCACCCGTCCCGGTGCTCGCCTGGGGGGAGGCGGCGGGGCTCGTGCCGCCGGTCCGATTGGAACCCGGACCGCAGGCGGCCGTGACGAGCGACAGGGCGGCGAGCACCGAGATCAGGGTGATGCCGGGCGTCCTGCGCCCGGCCATGGTGGCGGTCATGCGTCTCCTCCGAACCTGCGCGACCTGGGTCGGCCGGCCACTGGAGCGTGCCCCAGCAGCACCAGTTCTCTTCTGCGAGAAACGATGGTGCGTCTTGCGCCGGCATTACGACGGCATTGCACCTCCATCCCAGACGCCCATGCGCCGTGGGCCCGACTGGGCGTCCGAAGCGCCTCTGTAGAGAGGTGGCGCGAAGGCCTGCCGTCCATGCATCCGCGCGGATATGCTCGGCACCCGCACACACCAGGAAGGAGGCACAGGTCATGTCCGATCCGCGCACCGACGACGTCGACCCGACAGCCGGCGACCCCGCTGCCAAGCCCCGGCCGGCCGAGGGCGGCCTGGACGAGGCGACCGAGGCGGAAATGGGCATCGCAGACGACGAGGAGGAGGAGATCCAGACCTGACCCGTCCCCCCGGCGGAGCGCTCGACACCCGCCGACGGGGTTCGCTGCGTGGGCGCTCGGCCGTTTCCCCGGCGAGCGTCATCGTCCGCTACCGTCCTGTCCATGCAGCCGAGCGCCGATCGCCGCCTGCCGGGGCGCTTCGACATCCTGACCGACGTGCACGGCTGCCTGGCGGAGTTCGGCGACCTTCTCGGGCTGCTCGGCTGGACGGCGGAGCCTGCAGGC
>JACDAV010000041.1 GCA_013695255.1 Chloroflexota bacterium | reverse complement strand
TTCTGGTCCCGCCTCGAGCGACTCCGGGCGGAGGACATGATCGCGCTGTCGGCGCGCCCGCTCGACGCGACGACACATGCCGGCACGCTGGCCCGTGCCTACGAGGCGGCGACGTTTGCCGGGCGCGCAGGGACGGTGACTGACGTACGGCGCTCGGTCGACGACTGGGTGGTCGCGCTGTTCAACCGCTCCACCGTCCAGCCGGGCTGGATGGAAGCGAACTGGGGACGCCCTGGCACCGTCGCCGACCGGGCCAATCTCGCCGAGTCGCTCGGCGAGGCCGTAACGGCGCTCGCCCTCGGCGACGTGCTCAGCGAGGAGGACCGCGATGAGCTGCTCGGCGCCTGGGCCCCGCTCGCGGCGTAGGGCGTCGGGGGCGCCGGCGGTCATCAGGACGGCGGCCGCGACGCCGGGCCGCTGGACCGATGTCCAGGCGCTCATGGGCGGCCACGGCGACCGCGGCTGCTGGTGTCAGTACTGGCGCCAGTCGGCCGGCGCGTACTCGCGGGGCGATCATCCGAGCGGTCGCGAGATGCTGCGGGCGCAGCTCGCGGAACAGCCGCCGCCCGGGATCCTGGCCTACGTCGACGGGGAGGTTGCCGGCTGGGTCGGCTTCGGGACCCGGCCGGCGCTCGAGCGGCTCGTGCGGTCGCGCACCATCCCGGCCGTCGACGAGCAGCCGGTCTGGTCGGTCGTGTGCTTCCTGATCCGCGTCGGGTATCGCCGGCGCGGGGTGGCCGGCGCACTGCTTGACGCGGTGATCGATCTCGCCAGGCAATCGGGCGCGCCAGGCGTCGAGGCCTACCCGGTCGACCCCGAAGGAGGCCGGGTGGACGTCAACTTCGGCTACGTGGGCTTCACCCCGATGTTCGAGCGGCGCGGCTTCCGGCGGATCCTCGAGACGTCCGCCCGGAGCGATCGGCGGAGCCGCTGGCTGTTGCGCCTCGATTTCAGCCCGGCCGAGTCGGGTCCCGCGGGGGACCAGCAGGGGACGGAAAGTTCGACGTCATCGTCGTCGCGAACCGGCTGATCGAGCGGATCATCACGACGATCGACGTGGCGACCGAGAGCGCGAACGTGGCCACGCCCACCACGGTCGCGATGCCGCCACTCGCGGTGACGAGCAGGGCGAGGACGCCGGCAAGCACGCCTGCCACACCGGCGTTGATAACGCCGATCATCCCGACGGTGGTGGTGAAGCCGTGAAGGAGGCCGGAGCGCGATTTCGCGATCTCGTTCGTGCCGTACACCGCGAACACGCCGCGGATGTCGTCGAACCGCCCGGTGACGAACCAGGGCTCGAGCCCCGGAACGATCTCGTGGTACGCGTTCCTGAGCCGGTTCATCCCCTGGAGGTAGCGCAGGTCCTCGGACGTCGCGGTCGCCACCCGTCCCATCGTCGCCAGGCCGATGAACAGGTCGAGACCGAAGACCACGGCGGCGATGAGCAGGAAGTCACGACTGAAGCCCGTTGCGGTCGAGACGAGACCGAGCGCCACGAGCGTGGCTGACAGGAAGGTCAGGTACATGGCGCCGCGCGCGAACGCCTCGTTGTAGACGAGCGACCGCGTCGCGAGCAGGCTCCAGTGCTCGGTCGTCAGGATCGTGAGCGCCCGCGCGTCGTCGAGCGGTCCGTCCGCGGGCCCGGGCGCCGTCCCGGCCTCCGGTCCGACGGGATCGCGGACGGGTCGCTCAGCTACCGCCCCGCTCTGAATGACCCGCTCTTCCACCGCCCGATCCTCCCGCTGCTACGCCGTCCGGAGACGCCTCAGGATCTCGTCGTGCATGACCCCGTTCGTGACGACGAATGTACCCGCGTCGAGCCTGCGCCCCCCGTCGACGTCCGACCAGCGCCCGCCGGCTTCCTCCACGACGATGGCCGGCGCGGCGGCGTCCCAGCTCTTCAGGCCGACCTCCACCATGACCTCCGCCGCGCCCTCGGCGACGAGCGCGTAGCCCCAGAAGTCGCCGAACCCCCGCTCTCGCCAGGCGTGGGCGAGGAGGGGCCGGAGCCCCGGCATCCGGCCCGACCCCGCGATGTCGCGGCCGGATCCGTACAGCACCTGCGCATCCGGGACGGTCGCGACCGTCGAGACCCGGATCCGGCGCGGGTCGTCCGACTCGTTGCGGTGCACCGCCCAGGCGCCGCCGCCGCGCCGCGCATACCACCGGTCGCGAAGCGCCGGCGCAGAGATGACGCCCACCTCCAGGACGCCGTCTCGCTCGACCGCCAGCAGCGTTCCGAACAGCGGCACACCGCGCACGAAGTTGTGGGTCCCGTCGATCGGATCGATGTACCAGCGGACCGGGGCATCTCCGGCCTCCGTCCCGAGCTCCTCGCCGACGAGCCCGTGATCCGGGTAGGCCGAATGGATCCGGTCGCGCGCGAGCCGCTCGATCGCCGTGTCCGCCTCGCTGACCAGCGTGCGATCCGGCTTGGTGCTGACCCGGACGTCGCGTCGAAACGACCCCATCGCCAGGGGGTCCGTCTCGTCGCAGATGGCCAGCGCGAGCTCGAGCCACCGCCGGCGCTCGGCGGCGAGGTCGACGTCCCCGCCGTCAAGAAGCTCCTCCATCACGCCCGCCATCGCGCGTGCGGCGGGCGGCCCATGGCGCGATTGCCGGTCAGCTGCACGAACCGCTTCCGGCATCGGTGAACGTGCCGCCCGCGACCGGCACGAAGCTCCAGTCGTAGCCGTCCTCGCGGAGCGTGAGCCGCAGGACGCCGTGCGTGCTGCTGTCGCGGACCTCGCTGTTGGCGGCGACGCGGCCGAACCCACGCAGCAGCACGCCGCCCGTGCCCACGACGAACTGGCGGAGACCGCCATCGGTCGGGCGCCTGTCGGCATCCTGCGGCGCGAACCGCTCGTAGTCGTGGTCGTGACCGGTCAGCACCACCTCCGCGCCAGCCTCGTCGAGCGCCCGCCAGAAGGCGTCCGTTCGGCCATCGTCACCGTGCGAGCCGGAGCTGAACCGGGGGTGGTGCCAGAGCGCGATCGTGCACCGGGCGTCGCTGGCGGTGAGCGTTGCCCGCAGCCACGTCTCCTGGGGGGACCCGGCGTCGCAGCCGCCGATCGCATCGCAATCGGAGTCGAGGGCGACCACCTGCCAGGGACCCAGGCGGTACGCGTACCAGGTGAGCCCCTCGGGCGCCGCGGCGGCCCCGAAGAACTCGAGGTAGCCGGTCGCGTCGCCGGGATCGTAATCGTGGTTTCCAGCGATCGCCCGGGTACGCGGCAGGTGGCGGCCCCAGGACGGCCCGTAGCAGTCGCGGTAGTGCTCCGCACCCGCGCCCCCGTAGACGTTGTCCCCGAGCGTGAAGATCGTGCCCGGGATGCCGTCGAGCAGCGCGGCCGTCGCCTCGTCGCCGTCGGAGCCGCAGACCGCGATGTCCCCCGCGCCCACGAACGTGGCGGTCGCCTCGGACGGCGCCGGCGTGATCGTGGCGGGCGGCGGCGGGACCGAGACCCGGGGGCTGGGCACCGCTCCACGATTGCAGGCGCCGGCGACCAGCAGGATCACGAGCGCGAGCCTCGGCAGGAGCGCGAGCCTCGGCAGGATCGCGCCAGCGCGCCCGGACCGGAACATGACGGCCTCGGCTCAGCCGGCCGTCAGGGTCCCGCGCAGCGCCTCGGGAGCCGGCCTGTGGATCTCCGGCGCGTCGACGTAGCGCTCGACCATCTCGCACGACCCGTTCACGCCCAGCTCCGTAAACAGGAAGCCGATCTTCCGATGCTGAGCGGCGAGGATCTCGTCCTTCGTCGGCAGGTCCCAGAGCTGTCGCTTGAACGGTCCGATGGCCTTCTTTCGGGTCGTGTACACGAACTGCTGGTCGGTCTGGTCCGGCTTCCGCTCGTCGAGCGCGTTGGCGTAGCACCACGCCTCGATCTCGGCGGCCAGGTCGGCCGGGAAGGCGGGGTGCTCGTAGAGCGCGTTCTGGAAGCCGGTCGCGAGGTGGATCTCCGCCGTCTCGACCGCGGGGAACCGGTGGAACAGCTCGTCCGGCAGGGTGGACGCGCCGTGCTGCACCGCGCCCGCGAGGCCGTGCTGCCGGGCGACCTCGCCGAGGCGGCGGAGGACGTCGAAGTCGAGCTTGACCTCCGCGACGCCGCCGCCCGGCAGCGGCACGCCGCCGTGCGAGGTGCCGGTCTGGACGCTGACCTTGGAGAGCCCCACAGCGCCGGGGGCCTGATCCTCGAGCTCCCGGTGGTAGCCGTCAAGGTAGGCGCGCAGCTCCGCCTCGTTCGAGTTCTGCTTGCCGACCTCACCGATCTCGCCGCCGACGCTGACCGTCACGCCGTCCGACTCGAGCGAGCGGATCAGGGCGGTGAGCTCGGCCGCACGGACGTAGTTCTCGCGCTGCTGCTCGTCGACCGAGCCCTTCGACAGGTCCACGAGCGTCGAGCTGTCGAGATCGATGTTCCGGTAGCCGGCCTCGATCGCCAGGCGGCAGGCGCGGCGGATCTCCTCGGTCATTGCCTCCGGGTCCGCCTCGTACTTCTTCGCGTTGAACTGGTAATGGTCACCCTGGATGAAGACCGGGGCGCTCCAGCCGGACGCGATCGCGCCGGCCAGGATGGACGTCGCGTAGTCGATCGGGCGCTGCCAGGTGTACGTCTGCTCGCTGCGGGCAAGCTCGAGGATGACCGCTCCGACGTCACCCGCCTCGGCCGCGGCGTAGACCGTGCGAGCCATGTCGAACGTCTGGGCCCGGATGTTGATCGCCGGCACGGTGAAGCCGTGGACCTCGCCTCGCGCCCGAGCCATGTACAGGTCGTGCATGCTCGCCGAGCGCACGCCGAGCGCCTGGCTCGCCTCCCAGACGATCCAGCGAGCCGCCTCGATCGCCGCCGCGTCCTCGCTGAATGCGGCCGTCCAGGCCAGATCCCGGATGCCGTCGCCACGGAGCTGCGCTTCATCTTCGACGACGAGGCGATCGCCGTCGATCCGGACCGCGCCGGCGAGGCGCTCGAGGAGCTCGCTGACGGAGCTGGCGACGTGGGGCATCGGCGGATCCTCGTGTGGGTGGCGTGGAGCCATGGTATCGAGGACCGCCGACGCGGTCGCTGGGCCGGTCAGAACCGCGGCTTCACCACCATGAGCAGCACGATGGTGACGAGGAAGACCGTCATGGCCATCCCGCCGCGCTGGATCCGGCGGATCAGGGCCGGCAGCTCCGGAGGTGGGC
>JACDAV010000017.1 GCA_013695255.1 Chloroflexota bacterium | reverse complement strand
GCCTTCGGGCATGAGCGCCGCGGCACCCCGGAAGCCCTTGCGGAGCTCGGCCGCCGGTCCGAGCCGACGTGGGTGGTGGTCGTCGTCCCGCCTTTCACCGTCGACGAGCGGCCGGTCAGCAGCTCGGCGATCCGGCGCCTCGTTGCGGCGGGCGACTTGGCGCCCGCCGAACGGCTGCTCGGACGGGCGTATTGCGTCACGGGCCTGCCCGATCCGGATGATCCGGGCCGGCTGCGCTTCGCGCTGCCCGTCGCCCTTCCGCCGCCGGGCCGTCACCGCGTGCGCGCCGGGGACCGCGACGCGGTTGCCATCGTGACGGCCGGGGATCCAGGCGTCGTCGTGGATGGTTTGGAGCCGGCCACCGGACCCGTCACCCTGCGTTTCGTCGCCGACTGATCAAGCCCCGCGGCGCCGGGGACCGCTGGAGGTGGTCCAGCCGCGAGGGCCGAGGCATGACCGTCCGCTGCCGATCCGGAAACTCGACCTGTGACCATGGCATGGTCATTTCAGGGCTTCCGCGCCTTCCATCGGCTCCTGGTGGGGCGCGGACCGCCGGTGCGGGTGCTCAGGTGAGCGTGACATCGGCCCGACCGCCTCGTCATCGCTCCGGTACGGATCCATGGCGCGTCCCGTGCCAAGAGGATGCCCACCCCATGGTCACGCAGGCGGGGAACGTCGCCGAGCCCCGCCACCGCCTGGGTGCCCAACGTTGCCGCCACCCCGAGCCGCCTGAACGGAGCTGCCCCGCGGCTTCGGGCAGGCTCCAGGGCCCCTGACCTGCGGCGGCTCCTCAGCGGCGCCGGCCGCGGGCCGACCTGGCTGCCACGATGCCGAACGCCTCCGCTCGCTCCGCCACGGCCTCGAAGCCGGCCTCTCGCAGCCGCCGGATCACGCCGGCGCCGGTCCGGGCGCCGTGACCGCTGTCCGGCCGGCCGACGTAGTGGAACAGCCGGCCGCCTGGCCGAAGCACCCGCAGCAACTGGGCGTAGAACGTGCCGCCGTAGAGCTCGCCGGCGAGGCTGAGGGTCGGAGGATCGTGGAGCACGCGGTCGAAGGACGCGTCCGGCAGCTCCGCCACCAGCTCGGTGGCGTCGCCGACGCGACGCTCGATCCGCGGGTCTGCGAAGAGCTCGCCGGACCAGGGGTTGAGCGCGGCAATCTCGACCACGGCCGGGTCAAGCTCGATCGTCAGCACCCTCGAGGCCGTCCGCGCCGCGGCGATGGCGGTGTAGCCGAGGCCCATCGTCGTGTCGAGCACCGCGCCTCGCACCGGCGCCACGGCGGCCACCTTGGCCAGGGTGTCCGCCCACGGGTCCGTGCCCTTGACGCGGTGCATGTAGAAACCGCCGAGGATCATCGTCGGCGCGCCGGTGGTCGCCATCAGTCCGACCACCCGCCCCGTGGTCCCGGAGAAGGCCCGGATCGGCTCGAGGCCGCCGGCGAGCAGCCGGAAGCAGGCGTTCGGCGCCGCCGCGATGGCCTCAGCGTCGGCCCAGCGCAGCAGCGCGCCGTCAGGCAGGAGGATTCCGTCGTCGGTCAGCTCCGTCTCGGTGACGGTCCGGCCGAGGTCGGTCGAGAAGAGCGTCCGAGGCGCGCCCAGCCGGCGCGCGGCGAGTGCCGGGGCGACCTGGACGTGGGAGACGACGGGCTCGGGCATCGGGCGCCCTGACGGTAGCGCGTTTGCCGGGGCCGGCCCCGGCTGCTACCATCCGCCGGTCAAAGAGAAGGTCAGAAAGAACAGTTCGTGTCGGAGGACCGAGTGCCGCTCGTGCGGGAAGAGAAGCAGGAGATCATGACCGGGTTCGCCACCAAGGAAGGTGACACCGGTTCGCCCGAGGTCCAGGTCGCGCTCCTGACGGAGCGGATCCGTAGCCTGACGGGGCATCTCCGGAGCTTCCCGAAGGACAACCATTCGCGACGCGGCCTCCTCAAGCTCGTCGGTCAGCGCCGTCGTCTCCTCGCCTACCTGGTGAAGAAGGAC
Organism: Chloroflexota bacterium; assembly: GCA_013695255.1. Classification (GTDB taxonomy): domain Bacteria; phylum Chloroflexota; class Limnocylindria; order Limnocylindrales; family CSP1-4; genus JACDAV01. The sequence continues at coordinate 2,298 of JACDAV010000017.1, read as the reverse complement.
AACGCCCGCTACCGGGCCGTCATCGCACGGCTCGGACTCCGCCGCTAGGGAATCGACCGCGAGAGCCGGAACACACCCGGCTCCTCCGCGCAACGTCCCATCGGTGGGCCGCCCGGCCCGGTCGCTCCTCCGCACGTCAGGAGGAACGCACTCAGTGTCACAGGTCTTCGAGACCCAGCTCGGTGGTCGCACCCTGACCATCGAAACCGGCAAGCTCGCGCGGCTCGCCGGCGGCTCCGTCACCGTCCGTTACGGCGACACCATGGTGCTCGGCACCGCCAACCGATCCGAGCCACGCCCCGGGCTGGACTTCTTCCCGCTCACGGTGGACTTCGAGGAGCGGATGTACGCCGCGGGCAAGATCCCGGGCGGCTTCATCAAGCGCGAGGCACGACCGTCGGAGCACGCGATCCTGGCCGCCCGCCAGACGGACCGGCCGATCCGCCCGCTCTTTCCCGAGGGCTACAAGGACGACGTCCAGCTGGTCATCACGGTCCTGTCCACGGACCAGGAGAACAACCCGGACGTCATCGGCACGATCGCGGCCTCGGCCGCCCTGTCGATCAGCGAGATCCCGTTCAACGGCCCGATCGCCTCAGTCCGCGTCGGCCGGATCGGCGGCGAGTTCGTCGTCAACCCGACCCACACGGAGCTCAAGGAATCGGAGCTCGACCTGATCGTCGCCGGCACCCGCGACGCGATCATGATGGTCGAGGCCGGCGCGAAGCTCCTGCCCGAGGACGTGATGGCCGAGGCCATCCTGTTCGGGCATCGAGCGCTCCAGCCCATCGTCGTCCTCCAGGAGGAGATCCGCCAGGCGGTCGGCAAGGCCAAGCGGGTCCCGTACCTGGAGCCCTCCACCGGCTCCGTCCTCGAGTTCGCCTCGGCGACGGACGACAAGCGCGAGCTCGTCGTGCTCGACGTCGAGACGACCGGCACCGATCCGAAGATGTCGGACCTGGTCGAGGTCGCGGCGGTCAAGATCAGGGGCACGAAGGTCGTCGACCGCTGGTCGACCCTGGTCAACCCCGGGCGGCCGATCGTCGGCAACCAGATGCACGGCATCAAGGACAAGGACGTCAAGAACGCACCGAGTCCGAAGGAGGCGGCCGATCAGCTGCTGGACTTCGTCGGCGACGCGCTGATCGTCGGCCACAACGTCGGCTTCGACCTCGGCTTCATCGAGGCGGCGAAGGGCGACGGCTTCCGGTTCCAGCCGGGGTCCTACCTCGACACGCTGGTCATCGCCCGCGAGGGCTACCCGGGGGCGGAGTCGTACAAGCTCCCCGACCTGGCGAGCTTCTTCGGCATCGAGCTGGAGAAGGGCCACCGAGCGCTTCCCCATGCCGAGGCGACCGCCAGCCTCGTGCTCTGGTTCGCCAGCGACCTGCCGGGCCGGATCTCGACCCTGCGCGACTCGATCGCCGAGGCCGTCCGCGCCCAGCGCACGGGTGGCGACACGCCCGCGCTCCTCGAGGGTGCCCGACGCGAGGCCCGGGTCAGCAAGAACCTCTTCAACCTCGTCCAGAGGCAGACCGTTCGGCGGATCGTCCTCGACGAGGGGATCCGCATCGACGGTCGCGGCCTGGCGGACATCCGCCCGATCACGGTCGAGGTCGGCCTGATCCCGCGGGCACATGGCTCCGGCCTGTTCACCCGCGGTGAGACGCAGGCGCTGACGGTCGCCACGCTCGGCGCGTCATCGGACGTCCAGCGGATCGACACGATCAGCCCGGAGACCGAGAAGCGCTACCTCCACCATTACAATTTCCCGCCCTACAGCACCGGCGAGAACAAGATGATGCGCGGGCCCAGCCGGCGCGACATCGGCCACGGCCACCTCGCCGAGCGGGCGCTCGTGCCCGTCCTGCCGGGCCATGATGAGTTCCCGTACGTGATCCGCCTCGTCAGCGAGTGCGTGACCTCGAACGGATCCACGTCGATGGCCTCGACCTGCGGCTCGACGCTCGCCCTGATGGACGCCGGCGTGCCCATCAAGGCGCCGGTCGCCGGTGCGGCGATGGGCCTGATCACCGAGCCGGACGGCCGGTTCGTCGTCCTGACCGACATCCTCGGCAAGGAGGACTCGATCGGTGACATGGACTTCAAGGTGACCGGCACGCGGGACGGCGTGACCGCCCTGCAGATGGACATCAAGGTCCAGGGCATCAGCGAGGCGATCATCCGCGACGGGCTGAAGCAGGCGCTCGCAGCGCGGCTCCAGATCCTCGACAAGATGGCCGAGGTCATGCCCGAGGCGCGCCACGAGATGAGCGACTTCGCGCCGCGCATCACGAC
>JACDAV010000188.1 GCA_013695255.1 Chloroflexota bacterium | reverse complement strand
CCCCGGCGCTGCCGCCGGGCGCCGTGGTGGCACCACCGCCGCCGCATGCGGACACGAGCAACATGCCCGCCACCGCCAGAGCAAGGAACCGCTTGGATTGTGTCATGAGATCTCCTCCAAAACGATGCCGCCCGCGCGACTGCCCCGTGGCTGGCGCCCGCGAGCGGTCGCCACGACGGTGACAGAATCGGCGGCTTTCTCCAACCGTGTGGCACTGGATCCGGCGGGGCTCGGCTGGTCGAACCACCCGTCGGAGATTGCTATCCGGAGTCGGTCGGCTGTCGGTCGAGCGGAGGAATGGCACCTCGCGCGACGCCGAGCGTGCCGACCCGGCACTGATCGGCAGACTAGGGGCGGCTCCGGCGTGCTGTCAAGGCGGCCGGACTGGCCTCGTTCGTGGCGTGGGCACCGGACATCGCATCCGCGGCCCCGGTCCGGCCTGAGACGGGCCCAGGACCGGGCCAGCGGCCCCGCTTCAGCCCTGGAGCTGGTCCATCGCCCAGGGCATCGGCGCCGGCAGCTCGAAGGCCGAGCCGATCTCGATCCGGCGGCCGCCCGCGGAGATCGAGGCGGCGACCGCGTCGAGGATCTCGGTCACGTGGGCGGCGTGCTCGCCGGTCGCGCGGTGCGGCCGGCCCTCCGCGATCGCGCCGGCCATGTCCGCCACGCCGCGCGCCCACGCGGTGCCGGGGTAGGGCGGCCGGATGGGGTCAACCCGCTCGTACTCCTCGCCGTATCGAGCCGCCTCGACGCGCGCATCGAACCGCTGGAAGCTGTCGATCGCCAGCGAGCCCGCGTCGCCGTGGAACTCGATCGACGCCCGCTGCCTGGCCGGCCGCCCCACGTAGAAGCTGGCGGTCAGCCGCATGAGCGACCCGTTCCCGAGCTCGAGCACCGCCACCGTGAGGTCCGGGCTGCCGATCCGGAACGGCTCGCCGGACGTCGTGACCCGCTCTGGCTTGAGCTCGAAGCCCCACGCCCGGACCGCTCGAGCCGGGCCGAGGATGGCGGTCACCAGGGTCAGCGGGTAGACCCCGACGTCGACCATGACCCCGACCTCGAAGAACGGTGCCGGGGCGGGATGCCAGGTCTCGATCCGGCCATGGTTGACCTCCGCGTAGACGACCCGAACGACCCCCAGCCGTCCGCTCCGGACGACCGCCGCGGCGGTCTGCTGGGCTTCGCCGAGGAACGTGGCGGGGGAGCACCCCAGTCGGCGGCCGCGGGCGCCGGCCAGCTCGACCAGCTCGCGCGCCTGGGCGGCGCTCAGCGCGAGTGGCTTCTCGCTGTAGACGTGCCTGCCTGCCTCGAGCGACCGCCTCGTGACGTCGTGGTGCGCCTGGTGGATGGTGAGGTTGACGACGACGTCGACCTCGTCGTCGGCGAGGAGCTCGTCGAGCGAGCGATGGGCGCGGCAGCCGTGCTCCGAAGCGAAGGCCTTCGCGCGCGCCCAGTCGAGATCCGTGGCCGCGACCAGGCGGATCTCCGGATGGGTCCTGCTGTCGAGTGCGTACTGGCCGGCGATGTTGCCGCAGCCGACGATGCCGATGCCGAGCGGTTCCATGGCGCAGAAGCGTACGGGATCGCCGCCGCAGGCCGGCGGCATGGCGTCCGGGGATCGCGTACCGTGACCGAGAACCTGCAGCCGAGGGCGATGCGCATGCGGAACGACCAGATCGCGCTCCAGCTGTATACCGTCCGGGAACCCGCCGCGGCCGATCTCCCGGGCACCATCCGGGCCGTTGCCGAGGCGGGCTACACGGCCGTGGAGCTGGCCGGCCTGCCGCCCACCGAGCCGGCGTATCTGGCGGAGCTCCTTGATGACGCCGGGCTGCGCGTGGCGGCCGCCCACGAGTCGCTCGAGTCGCTGCGGGCGGACGCCTCGCGCGTGATCGACCGGCTCGCCTCGCTCGGCTGCCCGCGGATCGTCGTTCCGTCGATGCCCCGGCCGGACCGCGCGACACCGGACGACGTCCGGCGGACCGCGGGCGACCTGGCGTCGATCGCGACCACCGCAGGCGCGCGTGGCCTCCGCCTCGCGTACCACAACCACGACTTCGAGTTCGAGTCGCTCGACGGAACGAGCGTCTGGGACGTCCTCCTCGACGCGCTTCCCCCGGCGGTCGAGATCGAGCTGGACGTGTACTGGGCAGCCTACGCGGGGAGGGATCCGGTGGCCCTGATCCGGGGCCTCGGCAGCCGCGTCCGGCTCCTCCACATGAAGGACCTGGACGCGGACCGGCGGGACGCGCCGCCGGGCGAGGGCACGCTGCCCTTTCCCGAGATCGTGCAGGCCGGCCGGGACGCCGGCGTCGAGTGGTACGTCGTCGAGCAGGACGAGCCGCGCGACCCGTTTCCGGACGTGACCAGGGCCCTGCGATATCTCGAGCAGCTGGCCGACGCCCAGCCGGCCGGAGCGGGACCCGGCTGATGGACGACCCCCGCCCGGTCGAGGTCGAGCGGGTCAGCGGGCACGTCCGCCCGGGAATCCTCGTGGATCCGGGATCCGGCGGAGCGGCGTTGGGGGCCCTGGAGCCGGAGCTGGCCCTGGAGCCGGAGCGGGGCCCGGCGCCGGGGCGCATCTCCCGCTCTCCCTCCCGGCCTGCGCTGGCGGAGGCCGTGGCTCACGAGGCGATGCCGGCCTGCGCCCTCGTCGCTCTGCTGCTCCTGACGGGCGATGCCGGCCTCGTCGTCAGCGCCGGGGTGGCCATCTACGCGTTTCGTGCACTTCACTCGATCGCCGGAGCCATCCGCTTCGGGTTCGGCGATGGCTTCCTCGGGTTCCGGGACGAGGTGGGCTGGCCGCGGGGCGTCCAGGAGGACGACGACTTCCACTGGTCATGGTCGCCGGACGGTGGCCTGGCGCGGCCTCCCAACGGCCGATTGGCAACGGCCCGGCGACCTTCCGGGGCGTGGCGGCAGCCGACGACGACCGCGCGCTGACCTCGCCAGCACGAGCCGATGACGCCCGCCGGCCCGGCATCGTGGCGGCCATCCGAGTGGACCGATGACCGAGGCATGGTGGAAGCACGGTGTGCTGTACGAGATCTACACGCGATCGTTCGGTGACGCGAACGGTGACGGCGTCGGAGACCTCGATGGGATCACCGCCCACCTCGATCACGTTGCCTGGCTGGGTGTCGATGCCATCTGGCTGACACCGTTCTACCGCTCCCCGATGGCTGACTTCGGCTACGACGTATCCGACCACACGGACGTCGACCCGCTCTTCGGCGACCTGGGGGCCTTCGACCGCCTCATCACCGCGGCGCACGAGCGAGACCTGCAGGTGGTGGTCGACTACGTGCCCAATCACACCTCCGACCGCCATCCATGGTTCACCGACTCGCGGTCGTCCCGCAATAGCGCCCGGCGGGACTGGTTCTTCTGGCGCGACGCCGGGCGCGACGGCGGGCCGCCCAACAACTGGATCAGCCTGTTCGGCGGCCCGGCCTGGGAGTGGGACCAGGAGACCGGGCAGTACTATCTCCACACGTTCCTCCGCGAGCAGCCGGACCTCAACTGGCGAAACCCGGCCGTCCGCGACGCCATGTTCGACGTCGCCCGGTTCTGGCTGGACCGCGGGGTCGACGGGTTCCGGGTCGACGTGGCAGGAGCCGTCATGAAGGACCCGGAGCTGCGTGACAACCCGCTCAACCACGGACGCCCGTGGCGCGGAATGTTCGGTGCGGAGTGGGAGGCCCAGGACCACCTGCACGACTTCGCCCATCCCGACGTCCATCGGGTCTGGCGCGACTTCCGATCGCTGGTCGACGGCTACGACCGGCGGGACGGTCGCGACCGGGTCGTGATCGGCGAGGTGCCCAGTCACGACCTGGTCCAGTGGGCCGCCTACTACGGCGAACGGCTCGACGGCATGCACCTCCCGTTCGGCTTTCACCTGCTCCGCCACGACTGGGGGTCAGGGACGGTCGGCGACGTCGTGGAACGGGTGGAGGCCGCCCTCCCAGCGGGAGCGGCGTCGAGCTGGGTGCTGGGCAACCACGATCAGCACCGGGTGGCGACAGCCGCCGGTCCCGAGCGGGCGCGGGCGGCGATGATGCTGCTGCTCACGCTCCGCGGCGCGCCGACGGTCTACTACGGCGACGAGCTGGGGATGACCAACGTCGATATTCCGCCGGACCGCATCCGGGATCCATGGGAACGGAACGTGCCGGGGCAGGGACGGGACGCCGCCCGGACGCCGATGCCCTGGACCGATGGACCGAATGGCGGCTTCTGCCCGCCCGGGGTCGCACCGTGGCTTCCGCTCGGCCGGCCCGGTCTGGGGATCGATGTGGCGAGCCAGATGAAGGACTCCCACTCGATGCTGGCGCTGACCCGCCGGCTGATCGAGGTTCGCCGTCAGGAGCCCGTTCTCCGGGGCGGCGCCTACCGGGCGCTCGACGACCTTCCCCCCGGGGTCATCGCATTCCTCCGCGAGGACGGCGGCCGACGCGTCGCGGTGGCGCTCAACCTGGGGCACGAGGCGGCCGACGTGCCCCTGCCCGGCGGCCGGGTGATCGTCTCGACCGGTCTCGATCGCGACGACCCGGTGAAGGGATCGGTGGCGCTGGCCCCGTACGAGGGAGTCGTGGTCCGGCTGGTCTGAACCCGCGTCACTCGCCGCCGAGACCAGCCTCGGGATCCGGCAGGAGGCGAAGCTGGACGGTCCGGATCTCCCATGGCCGGAGATCCAGCCGCAGGACGCCCGGCTCGGTGGGCAGCGGCTCGAGGGCTCGGCCCAGCAGATCTGCGTCGCGCGCCTCGTCGAACGGCCCGCGGATCGTGCAACGCGTCGGTGTCGGCGACTGGGCAACCACCCGGGCCTCGAGCCACGCACCGCGACACCGGAGCGCGCTCAGCACGACGCCGTCGCCCTCGACAGCGAGGCCCGCGCCTTCGGTCGCCGGCTCGTCTGGCTCCGCCGACGTCCCCCGGCGCACCAGGAACGGATGCCGGTACCGTTCGGCCGCGTCGAGCACGCCGGCACCGGCCCATTCGCCAGCGTGCGGCAGCAGCGCGAAGGCGAACTCGCACGAGCCGAGCCGCTGGCCATCCTCGACCGCGACCTGCGGGCCGGCGGGATCCTCGCGGTAGGGGTTGTCGTTGCGGCTGATCAGCCCGAACGAGCGCAGGACCGTCAGCGCCAGCTCGCGCCCACCGAGAACCTCGTACTCCGTGACCTGATCCAGCAGCACGCTCAGTCCCGAGACGCTCACGAAGCCGGCCGCCGGGAACGTGGGGAGCGGCACCTCGCCGTGACCGCCCTCGACCTCGAGGCCGCGCTCGACGACCGCGAACTGGCCCTCCGCGCTGGAGTGTGCCACCTCGCCCGGCAGCGGCAGGTGCCAGCGCAGGCGGTGGTCGCGCGACCGGTTCTCCCAACGGAGGCGAACGCGCACGAACGGCTCGCCGGCCTGCAGCTCGAGCTCCGTCCGGACCCAGGTCTCGACTGCCACCTCGGTTCGAGCAGAGCCGTCCGCCTCGACGGCGCGAGGAAATTCGTACCGCCGCAGCACCGCGATCCGCGCGCGGAGCGGGCCCGACTCGAGGATCTCGATCCGCACGTCGGTGGGCGTGTCGACGAGCCGATCGCCGGCCGGCGGACCGTAGTTGTAGCTGTCACCGAAGTCGCCGCCGTCGACCAGCCGTCCGACGCCGTCGAGCGTCACGCCTCCGCCCGCCAGGGCGAACGTCCCATCGGGCGAGAGGGCGACGCGCACCAGCCCGTTGTCGAGCCCCTGGGCATCCGCCCTCACCGCGTCGTCCACCGGCGGTGGCTCGGCATCGGTGGCCAGCTCGAGGCTTCGCCAGCCCAGCGCGGGCGCCCCCACCCGGGCGAGCACGCGCCGGCGGTCGGAGGCGATGACGAACACGTCCCACAGATCGTCCGGCCGGGCGGCGCCCGCGGGGCCGATGCCCTCGACGAGCGCCTCGACGTCCAGTTCCGGGGGATCGGCGACGTCGTCGACCATGACCACGATCCGGGGATGGGCGAGGTCGTTGGTCTCGATGGCGGCGCCGTTCACCTGGCGGCCCAGCAGCTCGCGACCGTGCAGCCGTCGTTCGAACCACGCGGCCAGGTCCGTGCCGCGGATCCGTCGCTCGGCCACCAGCGGATCCGGTCGACCGATCTCCTGGCTGGCGATCGGCCGCCCGCCGCTGCGCAGCACGACGGTCTCGACGTCACGTGGCACGGAGACGTCGAGCTCGACGATCTCCTCGCGCGCGACCGGCGACGGGTTGACCGCCGCCCAGCGGCCGGTTCCGGCACGCCGGCCGATCCGGTCGAGCGTGCGGGACAGGATCCCGCGGGCCAGCTGCTCCGCCTCGGCGAAGCGGCTCAGCACCTGGGCGTGGACGGCGTCGTGCGAGCAGCCGCAGATCGAGTCATGGGCCGAGTTGTCGACGACCCGCCGCCAGGCGAGCTCGAGCGGCCGCTCCGGCCACGGCCCGCCGTGCAGCGCGGTCAGCGGTTCGGCGTAGCGCTCCAGGAGCCGCTCGGCCCGGGCTGCCGCAGCCTTGACGTCGATCCGGGCGGACGTGACGTTCATCAGCATGTTTGCCCGGGCTCCGGACCGGAGCTCGCCGTTCCACTCCGGGCCGGGGCCCGGCGCCGCGCCGGCATCCGCCGCGCCCTGCGCGTACTCCGCCAGCGTCTCGAGCCGGACCTCCACGGTCGCGTGCGTCCGGTTGACCTCCTCGACGAGGTCGACGAGGCGCGGCGAGGGAACCGCGTGATCCGTCCCGTACATCGCGAGCAGCGACCGCCGGCCGTAGAACCCGGCGTTGGCCCGCACATACCCGGCCAGCTTGCCGGCCAGCCGGCCCGGAACGTCGAACAGGTAGGCGCCGTTGCCGTAGCCGTGGCGGCCCAGGTACTCGGCGTCCACGGCGGATCCATCCGGGGCGCGCCAGACGAACCTGTTGCGGTCGATCGCGGCCGGCACCCCGCGCCAGACGACCGCCCGGTCGATCCCCGCCCGCCGCAGGATCTGCGGCATCTGGGCGATGTGTCCGAACATGTCCGGCAGATAGCCGACCGGCATCGCGCCGCCGAGGTCCGTCGCCCGGCGCCAGCCGAGCTCCAGGTTGCGCACGATCGTCTCGCCCGAGACGAGGAACTCGTCCATCAGAATCTGCCACGGCCCGATCGCCAGCCGGCCTTCGGCGATCAGCTTCCGGAGCAACGGTTCCGCCGCCGGCCGGACCTCGAGATAGTCGTCCACGGTGGCGCACTGGCCGTCGAGCGTGAACCGCATCCGCGGGTCCGCGTCCATCCGGGCGAGCAGCTCGTCGACGAGGTCGACGAGGCGCAGCCGGAAGGTCTGGAACGGCTCGTACCACTCGCGGTCCCAGTGGGTGTGCGGGACGAGGTGGATGATCGCCGGGCCATCGTCAGCCGACGGCGAAGGGTCGGACGGTGGATCCACGATCGTCGTCATGCGCGGCCTGCCTCGCCACCGACCGCGACGCCCCGATCTGCGGCCAGCCGCGCGACGATGCGCTGGCACGTCACGAGATCGGTCCGGCCGTCGGCGATCCCGGTCCGTGGCGCGACGCCATCCCGCACGAGGTCGCGAAAGGCCATGAGCTGGACCTCGAATGCCTCGTCGATCGCCTCGAAGCGGAACTGCGATCGGCGCTCGTCGCCCCCTGTCGAGACCACCAGCTTGGTGGGCAGGTGGAGGCGGTACGGCGCCGGGAACGTGAGCTCGATGGAGCCGCCTCGGTGATGGAACCGAACGTCCTCGCGGTAGGCCGGGTAATGGTCGAGGAAGTGCCATCCGATGGCGACCCGGACGCCGTCGGACCGGCGCGCCGCGATCGTGACCGAAGGCGGCCAGGCACCTTCCGGAAAAAGGTCGACGTGATCGATCTCGAGGGGGCCGGGGTCGCCGGTCACGGCCCGGATGACCGCCAGTTCGTGGACAAGGCTGCCCACGAGGATGCCGCCGTACAGGCGACCGAACTCGGACCCGGCGTCGCTCCCGAGCGCGATGGCCAGGAGCCGAGCCGACTCCGCGTGCAGGCGCTCCATGACCTCTGGGTCGATATCGCCCGGGGCCGGTGCGAGGTGGGCGAAGGCGAGCTGCGACTCGTTGGTCGGGTGGAGGACGGTCACCTCGATCTGGCGAAGGTCGCCCAGACCCGAAGCTGGGTCGAGGAACCCATTTCTGGCCTCCTCCACTGCTGGGTCGAAGACCTTCATGTAGCCAAGGAGCAGCCGATCCGCGGCGGGAGAGGCCGCGAGGCGATCAGCCTCTGCGAGGGTGTGCGCGAGCGGTTTCTCGCACAGGACGGGGATCCCGCGGTCAAGGGCCGCCTGGGCCGCGCCACCGTGCGAACCGCTGGTCAGGATCACGACGCCGTCGATGCCCTCCATGTCCAGCATCGTCGCGAGGTCCGTGGTTCGCGCCTCAGGGGGGACGCCATACCGCTCACCCATGACGCGGAGGAGGGTCGGCGACAGGTCGCACAGGGCGGCCAGCCGGATGGAGCCGCCGAGCCGTGCGATGAGCGGCAGGTGGACGGCCTGGGCCACGGCCCCGAGGCCGACCACGCCCAGGCGGACGGCATCGCGGGACGGAGTGTCAGGGCGGGGGGTCACGGGCAGGAAGGATAATCGGTTGACGGTTCGCCCGACACACCGCCAGAATCCGCGACCATGCCCGACCTGGACCGGCCCGAGCCCATCCCCCCCGCCGACTGGCGCGATGGGGCGGTCTACCAGATCTACCCCCGCAGCTTCGCGGACAGCGACGGGAACGGGGTCGGGGACCTGCAGGGGATGATCGACCACCTCGACCACCTCGGTCCGGACGGCCTGGGAGTGCACGCGGTCTGGCTGTCGCCGTTCTATCCGTCCCCCGGCCATGACCTGGGCTACGACGTCGCCGACCACACTCGGGTGGATCCGCTGTTCGGGTCGGAGGCGGACTTCGACCGGCTCGTGGACGCGTGTCACGCCCGGGGGTTGCGGGTGATCATCGACCTGGTGATGAACCACACGAGCGACGAGCATGAGTGGTTCAGGCAGTCCCGGATGTCGCGCGAGGGTCCCTACGCCGAGTACTACCTGTGGCGCGAGCCGTCCGGCTGGGACGCCGCCGGCATCCCGTTGCCGCCGAACAACTGGGTCTCGTTCTTCGGCGGGTCCGGCTGGGAGTTCGAGCCGGCCCGGCAGCAGTTCTACTACCACACGTTCCTGGTCCAGCAGCCCGAGCTGAACTGGCGGAATCCCGCGGTCGAGGCAGACCAGTGGGCGATGGTCCGTGGCTGGCTGGAGCGCGGCGTGGATGGCTTTCGGCTGGACGTCTTCAACGCGTTCCTGAAGGACCCAGGACTGCGGGATAACCC
>JACDAV010000186.1 GCA_013695255.1 Chloroflexota bacterium | reverse complement strand
CCGCCGAGCTGTCCGAGGCCGCCATCGCCGGCGACCGGCGCGCCCTGGCGCGCCTGCTGACCGCCGTCGAGAACCGGACGCCGACGGCCGAGGCCGCCCTGCGCCAACTCTATCCACGCGCCGGGCGCGCCCACCTCGTCGGGATTACCGGGCCCCCGGGTGCCGGCAAATCCACGCTCGTCGCGGCGCTGATCGGGGAGCTTCGCTCGCGCGGGCGGTCGGTGGCCGTCATCGCGGTCGATCCCTCGTCGCCGATCACCGGCGGGGCGCTGCTGGGCGACCGCGTCCGGATGCAGGCCTACGCGGGTGACCACGACGTCTTCATCCGCTCGATGGCCTCTCGCGGGCATGCGGGCGGTCTTGCCTCGACCTCCGGCGCCGCAGCCGCGGTGATCGACGCCTGCGGCTTCGATCTCGTCCTGATCGAGACGGTCGGCACCGGGCAGGCGGAGGTGGAGGTCGCGGCCGCGGCGGACACGACGGTCGTCCTCGAGGCGCCCGAGATGGGCGATGAGGTCCAGGCGATCAAGGCCGGCCTGCTCGAGGTGGCTGACCTGGTCGTGGTCAACAAGGGCGACCGGCCAGGCGCCCAGCGGACGGCGGCCCAGCTGCGGGCGATGCTCGTCGCGGCCGGTGGGCCGAAGGTGGGCGCCGGCGGGGGCCCGGACCGGCCGATGCCCAAGCGGCCGGAGGTCCTGATCACGACTGCGTCGACGGGCATCGGCGTCCCGGAGCTCCTCGCCGCGCTCGACCGGCACCGCGTGGCCGGTCGGGAGACGGTCTCCGCCGGCGCCCGCCTGGCACGAGCGGAGGCGCAGGTATGGGCGATCCTGGCCGATCGCCTGCGCGGCTCCCTCCAGGCCAAGGACCGTCGCGCACAGACCCAATCCGTCCTCGCCGAGGTCGCCGAGCACCGCCTCGACCCGTACACCGCCGCCGATCGATTGATGCGCCCGCTGCTCGATCGCGATGGCTGACCCGCATTGGTCGACCGCGACCGCTGACGCCAAGCCGCCCAGGCTCGTCACGCCGGCCTTCCTGGCGCTCTCCGCGGCGACGCTCGCGTTCTTCGTGGCCGCAGGCATCATGCTGCCGGTCGCACCGCAGTTCGCCAAGACGGCGCTCGGCGCGGACGCGACGGGCGTCGGCTTCTCGATCGGGTCCTTCGCCATCGCGTCGCTCGTGCTCCGGCCACTGGTCGGATGGTCAGCGGACCGGTTCGGGCGCCGCCCGTTGCTGATCGGGGGAGCCGTGCTGACGGTCGCGGCGGTCGTGTTCCACCTTGCGGTCGCCGACCTCGTCACGTTCGTCGTCGCCCGCCTGCTCCTGGGTGCGGGCGAGGGGTTCTTCTTCGTGGCAGCCCTGTCCGCCGGCAGTGACATCGCGCCCGACGAGCGGCGTGGCGAGGCGATCAGCTTCCTCTCGCTGTCGCTGTACCTCGGCATCGCGATCGGACCGCCGATCGGTGAGGCGATCCTCCGGGCAGGCTCGTTCGACCTGGTCTGGATGGCGTCAGCGGGTGTGGCGGTGCTCGCTGCGGGCCTCACGCTTCTGATTCCGGAAACCGCGGCCGTGAAGGTATCCGGGCCCAGGCCGCGCGCCCCGCTGATCCATCCGGCCGGCCTGTTCCCGGGACTGGTGACGCTGCTCGGCCTGTGGGGGATGGCCGGCTTCCTGACCTTCCTGCCGCTCCACGCCAGGGACGTCGGCCTGGCGGACGCCGGTGGCCCGCTTGCCCTCTACGCACTGATCGTCGTTGGGCTGCGGGTGGTCGGGGCCCGCTGGCCGGACCGGTTCGGGGCCGCCCGGCTCTCCGGCGCGGCGCTCGCGCTGTCGGCCGCCGGCCTGGCCGTCGTCGGGTTCGTGCCGAGCGCGATGGGCCTCATCGCCGGCACGGCCGTCTTTGCCGCGGGCGTCGCCTTCACGATGCCGGCGCTGCTGACGCTGGCCGTCTCACGCGTGCCCGAGACGGAGCGTGGGACCGTCGTGGGGACCACGACGCTGTTCGTCGATCTCGCCTTCGGAGTCGCGCCCGCCGTGCTCGGGCTGATCGCGGACCGGGCCGGATACGGGCCGACCTTCCTCGTCTCGGCGGTGCTGGCCGCGGTGGCGAGCGGGCTGCTCCTCGCTCGCCGCCGCGCGCTGGCCCAGCCGGTCCCGGCCGCGAGCGCGTAGCCTGCAGCCATGCCGATCGAGCGCGTGTTCGTGGCCGGCGCCGGCCTGATGGGCCACGGGATCGCGCAGGTTCACGGGACGATCGGCAAGCGCGTCGTGCTCTACGAGCCGGAGCTCGCGCGCGCCGAGGCCGGGCGCGATCGGATCGCCGGCAACCTCGAACGGGCCGTGGCGAAGGGACGTCTGGCCGCTGCGGAGCGGGACGCCACGCTCGCCCGGATCGAGGCGACGGACGACCTGGACCGGGTCGCGGGCGCGGACCTCGCGGTCGAGGCGGTCTTCGAGGATGTCGAGGTCAAGACCGCGCTGTGGGCGCGGCTCGACGTGGCCGCGCCGGAGGCGGCGATCTTCGCCTCGAACACGAGCTCCATTTCGATCGATCGGCTGGCGGAGGCAGTGGGGGAGGGACGGCGGGCGCGGTTCATTGGCCTTCACTTCTTCAGCCCGGTTCCGGTCATGCCCTTGATCGAGCTGGTCCGCGGCTCCGCCACATCCGATGAGACGGATGTTGCCGTCCGGGCGCTCGCAGCCGAGCTCGGCAAGCAGGTGATCGCCTCGGCGGACCGGCCCGGATTCATCGTCAACCGGATCCTGATGCCGTTCCTCGCCGAGGCGATGCGCGGCTACGAGGAAGGCCTCGGGAGCGCGGACGACATCGACGCCGGCGCGAAGGTGGGGCTCAACCACCCGATGGGTCCGCTCGAGCTGGCCGACTTCATCGGGCTCGACGTGTGCCTCGGGATCATGCGCGTGCTCCAGGAGGGCCTGGCGCACGAGCAGTTCCGGCCGCCGGGCGTGCTCGAGCGGCTGGTCGAGGCGGGGCACCTGGGACAGAAGACCGGCCGCGGCTTCCACACCTATCCGCGCGGCGACCTGTCGAACAGCGGCGGTGCGTCCTGAGCTGGCCGCTGACCGCGGAGGAGCGCCTCCTCCGCGACACCGCCCGGGAGTTCGCGCAACGCGAGGTGGCGCCCACGGCGGCCGAGCGCGACGAGTCGGAGCGATTCGACCGCGGCATCTTCACGCGGATGGGCGAGCTTGGGCTCACCGCCGCGCCGTTTCCGGAGTCGGACGGCGGGGCCGGGTTCTCGTACCTCGGCTGGACGCTCGTGATGGAGGAGCTCGGGGCGGCGGACATGGCGTCGGCCGTGACCTTGTCCGTCCATGTCCTGTCGCAGTTCCCGGTCTTCTCATGGGGCTCAGCCGAGCAGAAGGGGCGCTGGCTGCCGCCGATGCTGGCCGGCACGGCGCTCGGGGCGTTCGCGCTGACCGAGCCGCACGCCGGGTCCGATGCGTCGCAGATCCGTGCTCGCGCGGAGCGGGTCGGGCCCGCCGACGCGCCCGACGGGTACCGCCTGACCGGGACCAAGATCTGGATCTCGAACGCGCCCGAGGCGGATCGGTACCTCGTGTTCGCCTCCGTCGACCCCGCCCGCGGAGCCAAGGGGATCGGCGCGTTCCTCGTGGAGAAGGGAATGGACGGGTTCACGTTCGGGGCGCACGAGCGGAAGATGGGGATCCGGTCGTGCCCGGCCGCGGAGCTGGTGTTCGACGGCTGCCTCGTGCCGGTGGCCAACCGGCTGGGCGCGGAGGGCGAGGGCTACCGGATCGCGCTCTCCGCCCTGGCCGAGGGCAGGATCTCGATCGCCGCCGCCTGCGTCGGGATCGCCCGATCGGCCCTCGAGCAGGCCACCGGCTACCTGCAGGAGCGGCGGGCCTTCGGCGGACCGCTGGCGGACCAGCAGGGACTGCGGTTCATGCTGGCCGAGATGGCGCGGGACGTGGCCGCGGCACGGGCGCTGACGCGCGAGGCGGCCGCCACTCGCGACCGTGGCGAGCCGATCGGCGAGGCCTCCTCGCTGGCCAAGTGGACGGCCTCGGACACGGCGATGCGCGTCGCCACCGACGCGGTCCAGCTGTTCGGGGGGAGCGGCTACTCGCGCGAGACCGGCGTCGAGCGCCTGATGCGCGACGCGAAGGGAGCCCAGATCTACGAGGGCACGAACCAGATCCACCGGCTGATCGTCGCCGACGAGGTCCTCAAGCGGGCGCGGCCGGGCTGAGTGGCCGGTCGGGGCTGAGTGCCTGCCGGTGCTCGGCCATGCCCGGCTGGAGCCGGGCAGGCTGAGTGGCCGGGCTGGCCGGCCGGCGTCCGGGCGCCGGCAGCGCACGCCGCACGGTGCCGGTCGCTCGCATCCTGACAATCTTCCACCGCGTGCGCCTTGGGTCGGGCCTGGCCGTTCGAGTCCTGACACAACGTCGGATGCGTGGTCATAAGGCAGCATCCGACCCGGGGCGGCGAGCGTGGCGAGGCGATCCTCACTCGTCTCGGGGCAGCAAGGCTCGTCCTTGAGCGCATGGGCTGACCGTTTGTCACGAACGAGAACGCCGCCAACGCTCCCGATGGGTTTCCGAGCCACCCGTCGATGGATCGTCCGTCGGCCGGGAAGGCCGTCCGAAGCACGGTCCGGTGGGCGGCCAGCCGGCGCCGGTTCGTGCGGCTGTCGGCAACCGCGATCCACACTGCAACTGCTGCCGGACGCCAGCCTCGTCCGGCGACGATCCGGGGTGCCAGGCGGCGCCGCTGGTCGGCGCGGCCCATCACGTCGTTGACATCCACGATCTCGGTCTTGAGCTCGACGACGAGCAGCGTGCGCGATGCGGCGTGCCAGGCGAGGAGGTCGATGACGCCGCGCTCGCCGTAGATCGAGAACGACACCTCCGGCACCGTCTCCCAGTCCGGCATCGTGGAGAAGCGCGCCGCGATGAGCTCGTGGAGGGCCGCGTGCCGCGCGTTGAGCAGCCGGTCGAGGTCACCGGCGTGCCAGCGTGGAACGATATCGAGTCGCGCACCAAGCGCCTCGAGCACCCGGCGAATCCGATCCAGCGCGATCCCGGCGAGCTGCCCGCGCTCGATCCGCGCCACGGTCGATGTGGAGACGTGCGCCTGTCGGGCGAGATCTCGCTGCCGCCAGCCGCGCCGGAGGCGGAGCGTTCGAGCGACGTGGCCGACCATCGCGTCCGTCACGCGGCACACTCTGGCGTCGACGCGTTATCCGGGACTTACCGGGAACGGGGTGTAGCATCGAGCCGTCATGACCGATCAGCTCGCCGGGCACAACGGCAACGTGTATCTCGTGAGCGCGGCGCGCACCCCGATCGGCAAGTTCGGCGGCGCCTTCGCGGACACGCCGGCCGTCGACCTCGGCGCGACGGCGATCCGGGCGGCCGTGGAGCGGGCGCACCTGCCCGACGAGACCCCGATCGACGAGGTCCTCATGGGCCAGGTGCTGCAGGCCGGCGTTCGCCAGGCCCCGGCACGGCAGGCCGCGCTCAAGGCGGGCCTCCCGGTCACGACGAGCGCCACGACGATCAACCGTGTCTGTGGCTCCGGGCTCAAGGCGATCATGCTGGCGGCGGCGGAGATCCGGGCCGGCGACATCGAGGTCGCCGTGGCCGGCGGCATGGAGAACATGAACCTGGCGCCGTACCTGCTGCCGAAGGCCCGCTTCGGCTACCGGCTGGGTGACGGCACGCTCGCCGACGCGGCCGTGCACGACGGCCTCTGGTGCGCGATCGACGACTGCCACATGGGCACGCACGCGGAGCGGGTCGCGATCAGCAAGCGGGTCAGCCGCGTGGATCAGGACGCCTTTGCGCTCGGGAGCCACCAGAAGGCGATCGCCGCCATCGACGGCGGCCGGTTCGAGGCTGAGCTGGCACCGGTGACGACCCGCGACGCGAAGGGCCGCGAGGCGGTCGTCACGACCGACGAGAACCCGCGCCGCGACACCTCGGCCGAGGCGCTCGGCAGGCTCCGTCCCGTATTCGCCCTCCCGGACGGGTCGGAGCCCACGACCGTGGCCAGCGTCACCGCGGGCAATGCCCCGGGTCTCACGGACGGCGCGGCGGCGACGGTCGTCGCCAGCGAGCGCGCCGTCGAGCGGCACGGGCTGAAGCCGCTGGCGAGGATCGTCGGCTACGCCCAGGCGGAGGTCGAGCCGCGCTGGCTGTTCCTCGCCCCGATCGAGGGCGTCCGGAAGCTGCTGAACCGGATCGAGATGCCGATCGAGGCGTTCGATCTGATCGAGATCAACGAGGCGTTCGCGGCCCAGGTGCTGGCCGATGGGCGCGAGCTCGGGTTCGACTGGGACAACGTGAACGTCAACGGCGGCGCCATCGCGCTCGGCCACCCGATCGGCGCGAGCGGGGCTCGGGTCGTGGCGACGCTCCTCCACGAGCTCCGACGCCGTGATGGCCGGTACGGGCTCGCGACGCTGTGCCTCGGTGGCGGCGGCTCGGTCGCGATGGCCTTCGAGCGGGTCTGAACCGGAGCTCCCGCAGCCAGCCCTCAGTCCGGCGCGCGCGCCAGGTCGATGAACTCGGTCAGCCCGGCGCGCGTGGCCACGACGAGCACGGACTCGCCGGCATCGAGGACCTCATCGGCCGGGGGCTCCCAGCGGACGGTGCCGTCTGGGTCCTCGATTGCCAGCAGGCGGCGCCGGCCGGCCGCCGTCATCACCGACGCGAGCACGCCTTCCGCACGTGAGCCCGGGGCAATCGACAGCCGAGCGAACAGGACCATCCGTCGATCGCCGATCGGGACGCTCGCGACGACCTCGGATCCGATGGTCGCGGCGGCGAACGCGGGTGCCGCGAGCTGGGTGACGCTGCGCGTGAAGCGGATCGCGAAGCCCTCCCGAACCCGGGTGGCGAAGTCGGGATCGAAGACTCGGACCACGCAGCGCAGGCCGGGACGCACGGCCCGCGCGTTCAGCGTCGTCGTGAGGTTGGCCAGGTCATCGGTTGTCACGGCCACGATCGCCCGCGCGGATCGGATGCCGACCTCGTCGAGCACCATCGGGAGGCGCCCGTCGCCCTGGATGACGGGGATGCCCGCGGCCCGGGCAGCCGCACCGAAGCGCGCGTCCTCGCTGCGCTCCACGACCACCACCGGCACCCCGCGCGCCCGGATCCCGAGGGCCACCCGGTAGCCGATCGAGCCGAGGCCGCACACGATCACGTGGTCGCGGATCGTCTTCGGCACGGCTCGGGCGCCGAGCGTCTGGAGCAGCCGTGAGCGGATGATCGCGTCCGTGATCAACGCGTAGACGATGGCCACGACCGCGGCCCCGATCAGGCTGAGGGCGATCGTGTAGCTCTTCAGCACACCCGACGCGCGGCTCGGGTCGATCCCGAACGCCGAGGTGGCTCCGGTGAGCAGGGTGACCGCGTAGCCGAAGGCGTCGAGCGGTGTCAGCCCGGCCGCGAGCTGGAAGACGAGCGCCGAACCGGCGGCGATGAGGAACAGGGTGCCGGCGAAGCGCACCAGCCGCCGATCCGGCGAGGCCAGCCGCGCCCGGACCTCCTGCGGGACCCCGGCCAGCCGCTCGAAGCGCGGGCCGATGCCCAGCGAGCGCCGCCCGGCGGCCGCATCCGGCCCGTCCGGCGCATGGTCGCGCACCTCGACGACGACCAGGTCCGTATTGTCCGGGTCAGCGTCGGGCAGCGGTTCGGCGGTCCCGTCGGGGTTGATGCGGCCGATCGGGATGGTCAGGAAGGCAGAGCCGCGCCCGCCCCGGTCCTGAGCGGTCCGGTGTGTCACCAGCGTCCGGCCGCCAAGCTCGAACACCGCGCCCGCCTCGCCGTCCAGGGCAGCCGCGACGTACGCGGGGGCGGCGATCGCGGAGGACGAGAGCGCGATCGCCCTGGGCAGGAGCACGCCGATGTGCTGTCCCAGCTCATCGTCGAACAACCGGATCACGATCCGTGCCCCCTGGTTGATCGCCCCCGCGGCCAGCGCCGCGTGCAGGTTGGCCAGGTCGTCGCCGCTCGTGAGGACGATTGCGGCCGCGTCGGCGACGCCGGCCGCCCGGAGCGTTGCCTCGTGGCGGAAGTCGCCGACGACGACGCGGACGTCCGGGTGCCGTCGCTCGAACTCGGGATCCGGGGCCGGCGCCACCGCGACGACGGTCTCATCGCCGAGCCGCAGCTCCTCGATCGTCCGCTCGCCGAGGTGGTCCACCCCGCACACGACGACGTGGCGGTGCGCGGACATCGGCACGGGGCTGGCAACAGCCGTGGTCTGCTCGGCGGCCTGCATGGCCGCAGTCTAGGTCCGCGCCCTGGCCCGCGGACCGCCCGACTACACTCGTCAGGTGACCCACACGACCGCCCGAGCCGGCGCGACCGATGCTCCGGCGTCCTCGCCCGGCGCCAGCCCCGTCTTCGGGCACTTCATCGCCGGCGAGTGGGTCGGGTCCGTGTCGGGCGAGACGTTCGAGAGCCGAAACCCGGCCGACACGGGCGACGTGATCGGACGATTTCAGCTGGGGACCGCGGCGGACGTGGCGATGGCCGTCCGTGCGGCGGAGCTCGCCTTCCCGGCCTGGCGCGCGACTCCCGCACCAAAGCGGGGCGAGATCCTCTACCGCTTCGGTTCCCTGATGGCCGAGCACAAGGAGCGACTGGCCCGCGCCATGACCCGCGAGATGGGCAAGGTCCTGGCCGAGGCCCGGGGCGACGTCCAGGAGGGGATCGACATCGCCTTCCTCATGGCCGGCGAGGGGCGCCGGCTGTTCGGGGACACCGTCCCGTCGGAGTTGCCGGACAAGTGGGCGATGTCGATCCGCCAGCCGATCGGCGTGGCCGGGATCATCACGCCCTGGAACTTCCCGATGGCGATCCCGTGCTGGAAGACGATGCCCGCCCTCGTGTCGGGCAACACGGTGGTCTTCAAGCCGGCCAGCGACACGCCGCACTGCGCCGTCCTCCTCGTGGAGCTGATGGCGGAGGCCGGCTTCCCGGCCGGCACGATCAACCTCGTGACCGGCCGCGGCGAGGAGGCCGGGAATGCGATCGTGGACTCGCCTGACGTGCCGGTCATCTCGTTCACCGGCTCATCCGCCACCGGCAAGGCGATCGCCGAGCGCGCGGCGCGGCGCCTGAAGCGCGTCTCGCTCGAGCTCGGCGGCAAGAACGCGGTGATCGTCCTGGCCGACGCCGACCTCGACCTCGCGGCGGACGGGATCCTCTGGTCGGCGTTCGGGACGACCGGCCAGCGGTGCACCGCCTGCTCGCGTGTCGTGGTTGACCGGCGTGTTGCGCCGGAGCTGCTGAACCGGCTCGAAGCCCGCACGCGGGAGCTCCGGCTGGGCAGCGGTCTGGACGAGGCGGTCGACGTCGGGCCGCTCATCAGTGGCGCCGCCGCGGAACGGGTGGCGGGGTACGTCGACATCGGGCGGACCGAGGGCGAGCTCGTCCTGGGCGGTGAACGGGCGACCGACGGCGATCTCGCCAATGGCCACTTTTTCCAGCCCACGATCTTCCGCGACGTCGCGCCGATGGACCGGATCGCCCAGGAGGAGATCTTCGGCCCCGTCCTGTCGGTCATCCCGGTCGACGGCTACGAGGCCGCGATCACGGCCGTCAACCAGACCCGCTACGGGCTGTCCGCGTCGATCTTCACCCGCGACGTGAACGCCGCCTTCCGGGCCATGCGCGACCTCGAGACGGGCATCGTCTACGTCAACGCCGGCACGACCGGAGCGGAGACGCACCTGCCGTTCGGCGGCTGGAAGGAGACCGGCAACGGTCACCGCGAGGCGGGCCACGCCGCGCTCGACACGTACACCGAGTGGAAGTCGATCTACGTCGACTTCAGCGGGCGTCTCCAGCGCGCCCAGATCGACAACCAGT
>JACDAV010000348.1 GCA_013695255.1 Chloroflexota bacterium | reverse complement strand
GTCGCCTGGTCGAGCGGGACGAGGGCCACGAGGGGGCGTACCAGGACAAACAGGCCGAGGCCGACGATGAGGCCCGCGACCGTGGCGGCAAGGGCCTCGACCACGGCCAGCGCGACGACCTGGCGCGGGGTCGCCCCCACAAGCCGGAGCGCCGCGAGGCGCTGTTCCCGCCGTGCCGCCGACAGGCGGGTTGCGGTCGCCACGAACACGGCGACCGGTGCGAGTGCCCCGACGATTGCGAGGACGATGACCAGGACCATGACCGGCGGGATGGCGGGGTCGCCCGGCTCGCTCGCGAACGCCACCCGCGGCGACGCGCCGTCTCCGCGGAGCGTCTCGGCGTCCGCCCCGACGATGGCCACCAGCTCCTGTGGTGAGCGCAGCGCCTCGTCGCCGATCGGCCCGACGACCGTGCCGAACCGGGCGGCGAGCTCCTCGCTCGGCACGGATGCCATCCGCGCCGCGAGGGCGGGGGAGATGAACGCCTCGCCCGGGGCCGGCAGGTGCGCGATGCCGGGCGGGATGGGGGCATCGGGCCCGAGCGGCGCGATCCGCACCCTCAGCAGGGCCTCGTCGACGAAGCGATCCTCGACCACCGACATGAGCGCGCCGCCGCCGGCCGGGATGTCCTCGAGGAACACGGCCGGCGCCCGCCACGCAGCCCGCCTGGCGCGGTCCTCGAGCGCGGGACCGAACGACAGCGCGAACAGGAGGATGGCCGTTCCAAGCGCGACGGCCAGGGCCGTCAGGGTGATGCCGATGACGGAGCCACGCCCGCCCGCGAGCGCCAGCCGCAAGCCGAGCGGGATCATGCGGCCTCCAAACCGCTGACGCGGCCGTCTCGGACGACGACCTCCCGGTGCGCGTAGGCGGCGACCCGGGGCTCATGAGTGACCAGCACGATGCTCGTCCCCAGTTCCGCCGCGGCGGTCGTCAGGAGCTCCATGACCTGCTCGCCGGCGAGGCTGTCGAGCGATCCGGTCGGTTCGTCGGCGAAGACCACCGCCGGCTCGGTGACCAGAGCGCGCGCCAGGGCGATGCGCTGGGCCTGCCCACCGGACATCTCACCCGGGCGCCGGCGCTCGAGGCCGGCGATCCCGAGACGACCGAACCATGGCGCGGCGATCGCCTCCGCCCGCGACCGCCCGATCCCGTTGAGGAGCAGGGGAAGCGCCACATTCTCGATGGCCAGGAGCTCCGGGACGAGTTGCCCGAACTGGAAGATGAAGCCGAACGAGGTTCGGCGCAGCCGGCTGCGCTCGCCCTCCCCGAGGCGCTGGAGATCGCGGCCGTCGAAGGTGACCGTGCCCTCGTCGGGCAGCACGATGCCGGCCAGGCAGTGGAGAAGCGTGGACTTGCCGGAGCCGCTCGGGCCCATCACGGCCACGATCTCGCCCGGCGACAGCTCGAGGTCGATGCCGCGAAGCGCCTCCGTCCGGCCGAATCGCTTGTGCAACCCGGTCCCTGCGAGCAGCGCCGGGCGAGGCACCCGGGTCAGCGCCGGCACTTCGGTGTGTCTTGCTGGAGTGGTGATCATGGTGCCTCCGAGATTGCGAGCACCTGGCGTCGAAGCTCCTCGACGCGGGCGGCGGTCAGGTCGAGCCAGCGCAGGTCGGCCTCGAGGTGGAAGAGGGCGTAGTCGGCCAGGAGCGCAACGGGCAGCGGGGACGAGCGGCGGAGGGCCGTCAGCTGCCGCATCCGTTCGAGGTGCGCATGCCGCTCGGCATCGACGAGCGGCTGGACCGCGCGGCCGGACAGGATCGCGAGGACGACCTTGGTGAACAGCGAGGCCTGGAGATGCGGCTCCGGGCTGAGGGGTTCGGCCAGCCACCGTTCCAGCTCCCGGGTTCCCTCGGCCGTGATCGCGTAGCGCCGTCGGTCCGGCCCCTCGGCGCGCTCGATGGCGTCGAGCCGCACACGGCCGCGCTGCTCGAGGCGGCCGAGGGTCGAGTAGACCTGCGCGAAGGCGAGCGGGTGATCGGGCGAGAAATACCGATCGAACAGCTGCTTCAGGTCGTAACCGTGGCGTGGCTGCTGCTCGAGCAGACCCAGCAGCGCGTGGGGCACGCTCACGAGAGCTGATCGCTGCTGGCCGGTGCCGGGCGACGGATTGGCCGCGAGCGCGAGACTGAGACTCCCGGTGACCGCATCCCGCCTCCGATCCCGCGGCCGACGTGGACGGCGACACCGTTCCAGCGACCTCGGCCTACTATACACCTAGTGCATAGATGGTCAAGACCATCGTCCCATTTGCCTGGAGGCCGGTTTGAGGCCGGCCCGGCCGCCGTGGGTGGCCGCCCGGATGCGTCACGGCCGGTCCGCGCTCCGGCCGCTGGCGCCGGTCAGGGCCACCAGTGCCGGGCGACGACCTCAGCCGAGGAACGCGGCGAGCAGCGCGAGGAGCGCGGGACCGGCCTGCAGCGCTGCGGCCGTCAGGAAGCGCCGGTCCGTCGCGAGCAGGACGATGGCCGCCCCCACCATGCTGGCGCAGGCGAACAGGACGATCGCCCCGCCGGCCGTCTCCTGGCCGGACGCGACCAGCACCAGC